>NZ_CAUQCP010000026.1:0-31312 GCF_963516575.1 uncultured Streptococcus sp. | reverse complement strand
TTTATTCATAAGGCTATTATATCAGCTTTCTAGAGGAGCGACAAGAAACAGCAAATCATAGGTGATCTGAAAACTTTAACAACGAACCGAAAAAGCAGTGGATTTGCTCCACTACTTTAACAGCCTATTCTTCAATTTCGATTTCAAGCTCATCGCCTAGATCAAGTGTAACTTCTTCATTCACAGAATCTGCTTGAACTGCTTCATCTTTTTTGCTTTCAGTAGCTTCTTCTCCATCAATCAAACCAAATTGAACACGAACTTGATGGTCAATTTCATCAAAGACTTCTGGGTGATCTGCCAAGTATTTCTTAGCATTTTCAGAACCTTGCCCGATTTTCTCATCCTTGTAAGAATACCAAGCTCCTGCTTTTTTGATGATATCCAAATCGCTTGCAATCTTCAAAAGCTCACCTGTCTTAGAAATTCCTTCTCCGTACATGATTTCAACGAAGGCTTCCTTAAATGGTGGAGCCACCTTGTTTTTCACGACCTTGATTTTAGTTTCTTTACCGACATTGGTATCTTTTTGGTCACCAGTTCCCTTGATTTGTGTGCTTCCACGAACATCCAAACGGACTGATGCATAGAATTTCAGAGCACGTCCACCAGGAGTTGTTTCTGGATTTCCAAACATCACCCCAACTTTTTCACGCAATTGGTTGATAAAGATGGCAATTGTTTTGGTTTTATTGATAGAAGCACCAAGTTTACGCATAGCCTGGCTCATCATACGAGCCTGCAAACCAACGTGGCTATCTCCGATATCTCCATCAATTTCCGCACGAGGGACAAGAGCCGCAACTGAGTCGACTACGACAAGATCTACAGCACCTGAGTCAATCAATTTTCCTGCAATCTCAAGACCTTGCTCTCCTGAGTCTGGTTGTGACAAGAGCAATTCGTCAATATTGACACCAAGGGCCGCAGCATAAGCTGGATCGAGGGCATGTTCCGCATCGATAAAGGCAGCAATACCACCTTCTTTTTGCGCTTGTGCAACTGCATGAAGGGCAACCGTTGTCTTACCAGATGACTCTGGCCCATAAATTTCAATGATACGTCCCTTAGGATAACCACCTGAACCAAGGGCAATATCAAGAGCCAAGGAACCAGAGCTCATCACTTGCACCTTTTGCTCGGCACGTTCACCCAAACGCATGATTGAACCCTTACCAAAGTCTTTCTCAATCAATTTAAGAGCGTCATTCAAGGCTTTTTCACGTTCTGCCCCGAATTTTTTTGAAATTTCATCTAATTTTTTTGGTTTTTTAGCCATTCTATTCTCCTACATTCTAATGGTCCTTAGACCTATCTACTATTATATCAAAAGTTAGTCACTTAATAAAGCCTTGCGAACTAGGTTAAAGGCATGCATAACCGCAATATGACGTACATCTGCTCGACTTCTGCCTCCAATATTCACCTTGATGACCTCTGTTCCATGCTCCTGTGCCAAGCCTATGAAGACTGTCCCAGCTGGATGTCCTTCTAGGCTATCTGGTCCTGCCACTCCAGTCAAACTAAGGCCAAAATCAGACTGGGTCTTGATTCGTGCCTGCTCAGCCATCTTCTGGGCTGTAAATTCAGACACCACACCCTGTTCTTCTAAATCCTTGACAGGAATATCCAACATCTTTGATTTTTCCTCCAAGCTATAGGTTACAAAACCACCCTTAAATATACTTGAAGCACCCGAAAAATCCGCTACCCTAGCTTGGAAAAGACCAGCCGTCAAACTCTCAGCAGCCGTGATGGTTTTCCCTTGTTTTTTCAGTTCTTCTACCACAATGCTAGCTAAACTAGTTTCTTCCCCATAACCATAACAAAGGCCTCGTAAAGAAAAGCCTTCAAAGGTCTGGCGACCTAATATTTGATTTTCCAAAATATCCAGCGCTTGATTTGCCTCTTCTTGGCTGCTAGCTTTTGTTGACAGACGCAGAGTGACTTCTCCTGTCTTTGCATAAGGGGCCAAGGTCGGATCTGTTTGATGATCAATCAAATCAGCCAAAATCGTAACCAGCTGACTTTCGCCAATTCCAAAGAAACGAAGAACTCGAGAATACAACTTACTCCCTGTCATCAACTTAGGTAGAAGTTGGTTTAAAACCATGGGTTTTAATTCACTTGGTGGACCAGGAAGGACGACGTAGGTCACTCCTTCAACTTCTAAGATTCCTCCTACAGCCAATCCTGTTTCGTTTGGCAGTGGAGTCGTTCCTTCTACAATTTGAGCTTGCCTTTCGTTATTCGGTGTTCGGGCATAGTCTGGTCTCTGGGCAAAAAAGATATCCAACTTCTCCTGCGCCTGAGAATCAAAGACTAATTCTTTCCCTAAAAATTTAGCCAGAGTTTGTTTGGTCAAATCGTCCTCTGTCGGTCCCAAACCACCTGTCAAAATCACTAGACCGCTACGTTGACTGGCAATCTCAAGCAAAGACAAGAGACGAGCTTCATTGTCTCCTACAGCCGTCTGAAAATATACGTCTACTCCAATTTCTGCTAGTTTTTCCGATAAAAACTGGGCATTGGTATTGACAATCTGTCCTGTCAAAATCTCTGTTCCAACAGCAATGATTTCTGCTTTCATGTTTCCTCCTACCTATCTATTCGTATTTTTTTGAAAAAATCGCAGGAAATTTCCCACGATTGATTTTTTATTTGTATCAAAAAACAAACTATTCTACTTCATTTGTTACAAAGACGCTTTGTTGTTGATTATCCCCATTATCAACAGGCACCCGTCCAAACAAATCTTCAAATAAGACAACATTTGTTTCAAGCTGAGTGATTTCTTCTTGTCCCAAAGAGCGTCGCAATATATTCTGCATTTCCAACATATGCTCTCTAGAAACAATCTGGTAAGAAATACCTTGCAACATCTCTCCTTCACCCTTCAACTGTTGTGATTCAATGGTTTTAAATGAATCTTTATAACCCAACAAGTTCGGAATACTTTTTGCAGATAAATCAATATTAGTCTGCATATTGGTACTTAGAGCTTTTAAGATAGACTGATAGTGACTGACACTATCCAAACTAAGAACTTTTTCAACAACTTTTTGAATGACTTCACGCTGACGCTTCTGACGTCCGTAGTCTCCTTCTGGATCTTGATACCGCATGCGTGAATAAACAAGCGCTTCCTCTCCATTTATTTTCTGTTCTCCAACGCCAATAGAAATGGTGTTGAATTCTTCTTGGTCACTGATAGAAATCGGGAAACCTAGCGTGTTATTGACGGTAATGCCGCCTACTGCATCAACTAATTGTTGCAAGCCTTGCATGTTGACCATAATATAGCGGTCAATATGGATATTCATCATCTTTTGAATAGTTGAAATAGCTAATTCTGCACCACCACCAGCATAGGCAGCATTTAACTTCGCTTCTTCAATACCTCCATCTTTATGCTGAATTTTAGTCAGAATATCACGTTCCAAACTCAACATCATGGTTTTCTTTGTGTGAGGATTGACAGTCAGCAAAATCATACTGTCACTGTTTCCAGCCCACTGATCCGTACGTTCCACATTCCCAGTATCAACTCCCATCAACAGAATAGTCATGGGTTCAGTTGCTTCGATAACCTTGGTTTCTTCCCCAATCTTTTTATATGTTTTTGATAAAGTTTGTGTGCCTTGCTGATAAATGGTATAAGCAAAGACACCCACACCCAAAACTGTCACAGCTAGAAAAGCTAGCACCATTCCAATAATTTTTTTAACCATATTTCTACTAATCTATCAGTCTACCCATCAGGTAAACATCGATAAAGTCCCCTTCTTCTATGTACGCACCGCGCTCTTGTCTACCTTCAATTACAAAACCATGCTTTTGATATAGATGAACTGCAGCTTGATTACGAGTTTGAACAGTTAATTGAAGCCTACGAAGAATGCCACTAGCCTGCGCCCATTCTACGACTTCTTCAAGCAAGAAACTTCCCAACCCATTATTCCAATATTTCTTACCAATCACAATAAAGAGATCTCCAATATGACGAACTCTCTTACGTTGATCAGCTGTGATATTTACAAGGCCAGCAATTTCATCATTCAGTAAGGCAAGTAAAGTGATTTGATTTTCTGAGTGAGCCTGTTTATTCAAAAATAACTCCATCTCAGTATCTGTCATCAAAATACCATCCCTGTCTAGACTGGTAAAGTCTGTTTCTACACTGACACGATTTAAAAATGATACTAAGGCAGCTGCATCTTTAGGCTCTGCTTCTCTAATGAGCAACTCATACTCCATGTTGAAGCTCCTCTAAGAGTTTTTCTGCACGCAAACCCTTGGCTTGGAAGTTTAATCTGCGACCATCTTCCTCTTTTAGAATTTCCAATTCTAAATAAGTATCTGGCAAGGCATCACCTAAAAGATTCCCCCACTCGATGACAGTCACCCCGCCACCAAAGAGAAATTCATCTAAATCAATAGAATCAGCATCCCCCTCTATACGATAAACATCTAGGTGGTAAAGCGGAAGACGACCTTCATACTCTCTTACGATAGTGTAAGTTGGACTCTTAATCATCTGAGAAATCTGTAATCCTTTTGCAAGTCCTTTAGTAAAGGTCGTTTTACCTGCACCCAGTTCTCCAGTTAAGATTAAAACATCATTCTTTTCTAATAAATAGCCCAAACGTTCACCTAAGAACTGTAACTCTTCTTCGTTTTTAGTGTACATATTCCTATTATACCAAAAAGTTATTCTTTGTCGAGATATTATCTGTGAATTCCATAGTATGAATTATAAGACTTGGACTAGCCCTTATTCTGATTTTAAAATAGGAACAGTAAAAAGACAACTAATAGTACATCTCTCATCAAGTGGCTATAAAATGAAACTTCCCAGCGAATGACTTTTGGTACCAACAGTCCTAGAAAAAGCATTCCCAAGGCAACATAAAATGTCATGGATAATATTGACCAAGGATTTCTGAGAACGATTAAAATAGCTAGTCCACTGATAAAACAGATTCCCTTTTTACCCAAAATCTTTTTCAATCCATATACATACTTCTGAATCGGCAGAAAGACTAACAAGTCAATACCGAATAAGAAAAAGAAACTCGGTAGAAAGACTTCCACAAACTCTTCCACGGATGCATTTCCTTCAAGGAGATGTTCTATGACAATTAAGGCTAAACCTAAAATGTTTACTAAGAGTAACAAAGTATACAAGAGTTGTTTCTTATCTGCTCTAAAAACTGAATAATATTGATTTTGTTGCCCTTTATAGTAGTTTAGTCCTACCCCAATACTCGCAAGTAGCAACATGCCAACTAAATAATAGAAACAGTTTTGATTTAACATCAAGGACCAGGTCGATAAACTTAAACAAGAACAGCCACCAAGTCCAAAAACTGTCAGCAATAACAAAACGCGAATTTGCTTTTTCATTCTTTCCATCATTCTTCCTCCCTTACTTGCTCTTATTATATGCTAGAAATCCTCACTTTTGCTAGAATATTTCTCAACTGTCAGTTTTCTACTCTAAAACGCAAAAAAATTTGATGCAAGTAACCCTTACATCAAAGTTTTACTATTTTTCTTCAAACCAAAGAGCAATTTCTCGCTTAGCTGACTCTTCTGAATCTGAACCATGTACAACATTTTGGATAACCTCATTTTCTCCAGCAGCTTTTGCAAAATCACCTCGAATCGTGCCTGGTAAAGCTTCTTCTGGACGAGTCGCACCCATCATAGTCCGCCAAGTTTCGATTACTTTGGGACCAGAAATGATACCTACAAGAACCGGTCCTGAAGTCATAAATTCACGAATCGGTGGGTAAAAACTTTGGCCAACCAAGTCCTGATAGTGCTGGTCAATCAACTCTTCTGAAAGCTGTGAACGCAACTCCAATTTTTCGATTGTAAATCCACGTTGTTCGATGCGTTTTAACACTTCACCTACTAGTCCTCTTTTTACACCATCTGGTTTAATGATAAAAAATGTTTGTTCCATACCTGTCTCCTTTGTCAGCTTCTTTCTTTTATACTCTTCGAAAATCTCTTCAAACCACGTCAACGTCGCCTTGCCGTAGGTATGGTTACTGACTTCGTCAGTTCTATCCACAACCTCAAAACAGTGTTTTGAGCTGACTTCGTCAGTTCTATCTACAACCTCAAAGCAGTGCTTTGAGCAACCTGCGGCTAGTTTCCTAGTTTGCTCTTTGATTTTCATTGAGTATTATTTTACCACATTTTATGGAAAAATGGAGAAAGTTTTCAGAAAAGAAAAAGAGAACCCGAAGGCCCTCTCATTCTCTTTTATTCTACTGTTTCTTCCACAGTTTCAACGGCAGTATCCACAACTACTTCTGTTGTTTCTTCATTCCCTTCTTCCTCTACTGGAGGATTAAGGTATTCTTCTTCGTTGATAGCATGTGGTTCAAGGTTACGGTAACGAGCCATACCAGTACCTGCTGGGATGATCTTACCGATGATAACATTTTCTTTAAGTCCAAGGAGATGGTCTTTCTTACCACGGATAGCCGCATCAGTGAGGACACGAGTTGTTTCCTGGAAGGAAGCCGCTGACAAGAAACTGTTGGTTTCAAGTGAGGCTTTGGTAATTCCCATAAGGACTGGGCGACCTGTCGCTGGAACACCACCTGCGATAAGGACATCTTTATTAGCATCCGTAAAGTCATTGATATCCATGAGGGTACCCATGAGAAGATCTGTGTCACCTGGATCCATGACACGAACTTTACGGATCATTTGACGAACCATTACCTCGATGTGTTTGTCACCGATTTCTACCCCTTGGCTACGGTAAACTTTTTGTACTTCACCGAGAAGGTACGTTTCAACTGACAAGACATCACGAACTGCAAGGAGACGTTTTGGTTGGATAGAACCTTCTGTAAGAGCAGCACCACGCGCTACTTGGTCCCCAACTTCAACACGCATACGAGCGGTAAATGGAACGACATATTCCCCTTCACCAGTTTCACCCTTAACAAAAACTTTCTTGGTACGAGTTGATGCATCTTCTTCGATAGCAGTAACTTGTCCTTTAACCTCTGTGATAACCGCTTCCCCTTTAGGATTGCGGGCTTCAAAGATTTCTTGGACACGAGGAAGACCCTGAGTGATATCGGTGTTTGAGGCAACCCCACCCGTGTGGAAGGTACGCATTGTAAGCTGTGTACCAGGTTCCCCGATAGATTGGGCAGCGATTGTACCAACTGCTTCACCAACTTCAACCGCATCACCAGTCGCCAAGTTGATACCGTAACAGTGACGGCAGACACCGTGACGAGTGTTACATGTAAATACAGAGCGGATAGTCACTTCTTCCACACCAGCATTGACAATTTCACGCGCCTTGTCTTCTGTGATCAATTCATTTGGACCGATGATCACTGCACCAGTTTCTGGATGTTTAACAGTTTTCTTAGTGTAACGACCATTGAGACGCTCTTCGAGAGACTCGATCATCTCTTTTCCTTCTGCGATAGAGCGGATCAAGAGACCACGGTCTGTTCCACAGTCATCCTCACGGATAATAACATCTTGGGCAACGTCAACCAAACGACGAGTCAAGTAACCTGAGTCGGCTGTCTTAAGGGCCGTATCGGTCATACCTTTACGGGCACCGTGAGTTGAGAAGAACATTTCGAGTACTGACAAACCTTCGCGGAAGTTTGAAAGGATTGGCAATTCCATGATACGTCCGTTCGGAGCCGCCATCAGACCACGCATACCGGCAAGCTGTGAGAAGTTTGAGATGTTACCACGGGCTCCAGAGTCCATCATCATAACGATTGGGTTCTTAGGATCTTGGTTAGCAATCAAGCGTTTCTCTAGTTTTTCACGGGCAGCACGCCATTCAGCTGTAACGGCATTGTAACGCTCGTCGTCTGTAATCATACCACGACGGAATTGTTTTGTGATTTGTTCTACACGTTTGTGTGATTCTTCAATGATTTCAGCCTTGTCATCAACGACTGGGATATCGGCGATACCCACTGTCAATCCTGCAAGAGTTGAGTGGTGGTAACCGAGGTTCTTCATACGGTCAAGTAGGGCAGAAGTTTCTGTCGTACGGAAACGTTTGAAGATTTCAGCGATGATATTTCCAAGGTTTTTCTTCTTGAATGGAGGGTTGAGTTCAAGATTGCTGATAGCTTCCTTGATATCTCCACCAAGTGGCAAGAAGTATTTAGCTGGAACACCTTCTGTCAAGTTGGCATTGTTTGGTTCTTGCAAGTATGGTAGACCCTCTGGCATGATGTCATTGAAAAGGATTTTACCAACTGTTGTAAGCAAGACCTTGTGTTTTTGCTCTTCTGTCCATGGTTTGTTGAGGCTGTCTGTTGCAATACCAACACGTGAATGGAGGTGAACATAACCATTACGATAAGCCATAACCGCTTCGTCACGGTCTTTGAAGACCATTCCTTCACCTTCACGACCAGCTTCTTCCATTGTCAAGTAGTAGTTACCCAAAACCATGTCCTGAGATGGAGTAACAACTGGTTTACCATCTTTCGGATTCAAGATGTGCTCAGCAGCGAGCATCAAGATACGAGCTTCTGCTTGGGCTTCTTCTGAAAGCGGTACGTGGATGGCCATTTGGTCCCCGTCAAAGTCGGCATTGTAGGCTTCACAGACAAGTGGGTGCAAGCGAAGGGCTTTACCATCAATCAAGACTGGCTCGAAGGCTTGGATACCCAAACGGTGAAGGGTCGGTGCGCGGTTCAAAAGCACTGGGTGTTCTTTAATCACTTCTTCAAGAATATCCCAGATACGCTCATCTCCGCGTTCCACCAAGCGTTTAGCTGCTTTGACGTTTTGCACGATATCACGGGCGACGATTTCACGCATTACGAATGGTTTAAAGAGCTCGATCGCCATTTCACGTGGCACACCACATTGGTACATCTTAAGAGTTGGACCAACGGCGATAACGGAACGTCCTGAGAAGTCAACACGTTTACCGAGCAAGTTTTGACGGAAGCGTCCTTGTTTACCTTTAAGCATGTGGCTCAATGATTTCAGTGGACGGCTACCTGGTCCTGTGATTGGACGACCACGACGACCGTTGTCAATCAAAGCGTCAACCGCTTCTTGAAGCATACGCTTCTCATTTTGAACGATAATACCTGGTGCATTCAACTCAAGCAAACGAGCCAAACGGTTGTTACGGTTGATAACACGGCGGTAAAGGTCATTCAAGTCAGATGAAGCAAAACGGCCACCATCCAACTGCAACATTGGACGAAGATCTGGTGGAATAACTGGAAGGATGTTGAGAATCATCCATTCAGGTTTGTTTCCAGACTTGTAAAAGGCATCCAAAACATCCAAACGACGGATGGCTTTGACACGTTTTTGTCCAGTAGCTGTTTTCAACTCTTCTTTGAGTTCAGCAATTTCTTTTTCAAGATCTACTTGTTTCAAGAGGTCTTGGATAGCTTCGGCACCCATCTTGGCAACGAATGATCCATAACCATATTCACGCAAGCGCTCACGGTATTCGCGCTCTGTCATGATAGACTTGTGCTCAAGTGGTGTATCCTTAGGATCAATCACCACATAAGCAGCAAAGTAGATAACTTCCTCGAGGGCACGAGGGCTCATATCAAGGGTCAAGCCCATACGGCTTGGAATCCCCTTGAAGTACCAGATGTGAGATACAGGAGCTTTCAATTCGATATGCCCCATACGCTCACGACGAACTTTCGTACGCGTTACTTCAACCCCACAGCGGTCACAAACAATCCCTCTGTAACGAATGCGTTTGTATTTACCACAAGCACATTCCCAGTCTTTTGTAGGACCAAAGATCACTTCATCAAAGAGCCCTTCACGTTCTGGTTTCAAGGTACGGTAATTGATTGTTTCAGGTTTTTTGACTTCTCCATAAGACCATGAACGGACTTTACTTGGAGAAGCTAGGGTGATTTGCATACTTTTAAAACGATTTACATCAACCACTATTTCTTCCCTTTCTATTCTAAGTGAACTGCTTATTCTTGTTCAGCAGCTTCTTCTGTTGCTTCCGCTTTTGTTGCTTTCTCAGCTTCTTCAGCTTCAAAGGCTGCTTTAGCCTCTTGGGCTGCTTTTTCGCGGGCTTTTTCAAGGTCATCTACGTGGATGACATCTTCGTCCATTCCTTCATCCAAGTCGCGAAGTTCCACTTCTTGGTCATCTTCGTCTAGGACACGCATGTCAAGACCAAGTGATTGCAATTCTTTGACAAGAACTCGGAAGGATTCTGGAACACCTGGTTTTGGAATTGGTTTTCCTTTTGTAATAGCTTCATAAGCTTTCAGACGTCCATTGATATCGTCAGACTTGTAAGTCAAGATTTCTTGAAGGACATTTGAGGCACCGTAGGCTTCAAGAGCCCAAACCTCCATCTCACCGAAACGTTGTCCACCAAACTGAGCTTTACCTCCGAGTGGTTGTTGGGTAACAGTTGAGTAAGGTCCGACTGAACGAGCGTGCAATTTATCGTCAACCATGTGGTGGAGTTTGATCATGTACATGACTCCGACAGAAACACGGTTATCAAATGGTTCACCTGTACGTCCATCGTAAAGGATTGTTTTGGCATCGCTATCCATACCAGCTTCTTTAACAGTTGACCAAAGGTCTTCAGAACTTGCTCCGTCAAAGACTGGTGTTGCGATATGAATACCAAGAGTACGAGCAGCCATACCAAGGTGGAGTTCCATAACCTGACCGATATTCATACGTGATGGCACTCCAAGTGGGTTCAACATGATATCGACTGGAGTTCCATCTGGAAGGTAAGGCATGTCTTCTACAGGAACGATACGAGAGACAACCCCTTTATTTCCGTGACGTCCGGCCATCTTATCTCCGACCTTGATCTTACGTTTTTGAGCGATGTAGACGCGAACCAGCATGTTAACGCCTGATTGCAGCTCATCTCCATTTGCACGTGTAAAGATCTTAACATCACGAACGACACCATCGGCACCGTGTGGTACACGAAGAGAAGTATCACGCACTTCACGAGATTTATCTCCGAAGATAGCGTGCAAAAGACGTTCTTCAGCTGAAAGGTCTTTCTCACCCTTAGGTGTTACTTTACCTACAAGGATATCACCTTCTTTAACCTCAGCACCGATACGGATAATACCCATTTCGTCAAGGTCTTTAAGGGCATCTTCACCAACGTTTGGAATTTCGCGAGTGATTTCTTCAGGCCCAAGCTTTGTATCGCGTGTTTCTGATTCGTATTCTTCAAGGTGGACAGATGTGTAGACATCGTCTTTCACCAAGCGTTCGCTCATGATAACGGCATCCTCGAAGTTGTAACCTTCCCAAGTCATGTAGGCAACGATTGGGTTTTGTCCAAGCGCCATTTCTCCATTTTCCATAGAAGGCCCGTCAGCGATGAAATCGCCTTTTTCAACGACATCGCCAACTTTTACGAGAGTGCGTTGGTTGTAGGCAGTACCTGAGTTTGAACGACGGAATTTTTGGATGTGGTAAACATCTAGCGAACCATCTTCACGACGAACTTCTACCTTGTCAGCATCTGCATAGGTAACTTTACCGTCATACTGAGCAATCACAGCCGCTCCTGAATCGTGGGCTGCTTGGTATTCCATACCAGTACCAACGTAAGGTGCTTTAGGATTAATCAATGGCACAGCCTGACGTTGCATGTTGGCTCCCATAAGGGCACGGTTGGAGTCATCGTTTTCCAAGAAAGGAATACATGCTGTCGCAACGGCAACTACCTGTTTTGGTGATACGTCCATATAGTCAACAACATTAGCTGGATACTCTTGGTTGACCCCTTGGTGACGTCCCATGACAACTTTTTCAGCAAATGTTCCATCTTCATTCAGACGAGAATTAGCCTGTGCTACAGTAAATTCATCTTCTTCATCGGCTGTCAACCAAACGATTTCATTCGTAACAACACCTGTTTCACGGTCAACTTTACGGTATGGTGTTTGAACAAAACCATATTTGTTTAAGTGCCCGTAAGATGACAAGTTATTGATCAAACCAATGTTAGGTCCTTCAGGTGTCTCGATTGGACACATACGACCATAGTGAGTGTAGTGCACGTCACGTACTTCATATCCAGCGCGGTCACGTGTCAAACCACCAGGTCCTAAGGCTGACAAACGGCGTTTGTGAGACAACTCAGAAAGTGGGTTGTGTTGGTCCATGAACTGTGACAACTGTGATGAACCAAAGAATTCTTTAACCGCAGCTGTTACAGGACGGATATTGATAATTTGTTGTGGTGTCAAGACTTCGTTGTCCTGAACAGACATACGTTCACGGACATTACGTTCCATACGAGAAAGTCCAAGACGTACTTGGTTAGCAAGCAATTCACCAACCGCACGGATACGACGGTTTCCAAGGTGGTCGATATCATCTACACGGCCAAGTCCTTCAGCCAAGTTGAGGAAGTAGCTCATTTCAGCAAGGATATCTGCAGGAGTAACGATACGAACCTTGTCATCTGGATTAGCATTACCGATGATGGTTACGACGCGGTCTGGATCAGTTGGTGCAACAACCTTGAATTTTTGAAGAACAACTGGCTCAGTCACAACCGCTGCATCATTTGGAATGTAGACAATCTTGTTCAAATCACCATCCAAATGGCTTTCGATGCTTTCAATTACGCTACGAGTCATGATTGTTCCAGCTTCTACCAAGATTTCTCCTGTTTCAGGATCTACCAATGGCTCCGCAATGGTTTGGTTAAGCAAGCGTGTTTTAACATTGAGCTTTTTATTGATTTTGTAACGACCAACTGCTGCTAGGTCGTAACGACGTGGGTCAAAGAAACGAGCCACAAGCAAGCTACGTGAGCTTTCAGCTGTCTTAGGCTCACCTGGACGAAGGCGTTCGTAGATTTCTTTCAAGGCTTCGTCTGTACGAGAGTCCATTGGGTTCTTATGGATATCTTTTTCAACAGTGTTGCGAACCAATTCGCTATCACCAAAGATATCAAAGATTTCATCATCACCTGAGAAACCAAGCGCACGAACCAAGGTTGTAAATGGAATCTTACGAGTACGGTCGATACGAGTGTAGGCGATATCTTTTGAGTCGCTTTCAAGTTCCAACCAAGCTCCACGGTTAGGGATAACAGTTGAACCGTAGCCTACTTTACCGTTTTTATCAACTTTATCGTTAAAGTAAACACCTGGTGAGCGGACCAACTGAGATACAATGATACGTTCACCACCATTGATGATGAAGGTACCCATTTCTGTCATGATTGGGAAATCACCAAAGAAAACTTCTTGGGTCTTGATTTCGCCTGTTTCTTTATTGATCAAGCGGAAGGTTACAAAAATTGGTGCTGAGTAGCTAGCATCGTGGATACGAGCTTCTTCTAGCGTGTATTTTGGTTCTTTGATTTCATATCCAACAAATTCCAACTCCATTGTGTCTGTGAAGTTTGAAATTGGCAATACATCTTCAAACACTTCCTTCAGACCATGGTCTAGGAAAGCTTTGAATGAGTCAGTTTGAATTTCAATCAAATTTGGTAAGTCAAGAACTTCTTTGATTCTTGAAAAACTACGACGGGTACGATGTTTCCCGTATTGAACGTCATGTCCTGCCAAGATGATTCTCCTTTGTAAATAAGTTCCAAGCCTTATCAATCAGGCTTTCTAATCGTCATATGGTTTTAAAAACCCCTATCACCGTGTCCCTTTGATGAATTTTCAGAATCTTTAAGTCTTTGTTACAAATGCTCAAAATCCTGAAAAAAGGCACAAAAAGAGCAGCTAAATCTGACTTTTTCAGAAGATTTAACTGCTGTGAGCCTTGTCTGGACAATATTTCAGACAAAACCTACGACAAATGATTATTTGTATTATACCCTATTTAGTTAGATTTTTCAAGGGATTCTGTAGATTTTTGGTGAATTTTTTTCCTATAAAAAATTGAATTCAACTATTACTTTGCAAACTTCATTTTCAGTTTAATAGTCCAATAAAAATATAGTAAATTCAGATTCTACTATTTTATCCTAGGCTGTTTTTCTTGACTTTACTAGGTTTTTCTTTTAATATATATGTATAAATATATAGGGAGGTTTATTATGGATATTTTGCTTTCTGAAACAGAACAGAATTTGCTAGTGTTACTGGAAGAATTAATCAAGCACCGTGATTGGATAGAACTTCCAGTCTTGGCTGAGAATCTGAATTTTTCAATCGAAGAATTGCAAGAACATCTTTCTAGGCTCGAGCAATTATTTCCAAACCTCCTGATACAATCAAGAAAAAAAGGCATTCAATTGCAGTTTGACTTCCAAAACACCTTGGATCCCATGATTGCGATTTTTAAACAATCTGCAACCTACTCTTTTTTGAACTGTCTATTTTTCAAAGAGGGACAATCACTTGAGCAAATGTGTCAGGAACTTATGATTAGCTGCGAACGAGTTCAGGAAATTATCCAGCATCTAAATACTGAACTTCCGCAACATTATGGCATTAGCATCCAACTTTCTCCTTTAGTCATAGATGGAGTAGAAGAGGACATTCGTGCCTTTTATCTAGACTACTTTAGCCAAAGTTACGACTTTCTAGATTGGCCCTTCCCTTCTATTTCTGAAGAATCACTCACACACTTGATTCAGCTATTTTTGGACACCCAACAAGTTTCACCCAACCTCAGTAGCTTACGGCAAATCAAATACACTCTAGCTATCAATCTGGAGCGCTTTAATAAGAGTCATTTGATTGAAAATCCTACTCCTCTTTTAACCAGTCATTACAGTTCCCTCATGCAAATTCCCCAGTTTGAACAAGATATCAAAAAGCTGGCTAAAAAGCTCGATTTTGAAGCTACAAAGGAGACACTGGAACAGCTATTTTCAAACCCAGTAAAGTCTCTTCAAATTACAAATAAGCCTAGTAATGGAGCTTTAGGAGACATTCATCAGATTCAAAAATCCTACCGTTTATTGAGTCAAATTCTAGAAGAATTGGTCAAAGAATTTCACCTACAGATTGAAAATCGCGAGGAATTAATTTGGCTCCTTCACTACACTGCCCAATCTGATTTCTTCCATTTACTCAGTAACCAGTCTCTCGACAGACAGAAATCCCAAATTTTAAACAATTATCAAGCAGAATTCCCAAAACTATTTGAAGTAAGTCAACACAAATTCCAATCTTATCTGACTGAAATGGGACTGGAAAATCACCCCATTAAATTACAAGAACTTATCTACACCTTTTCTATCCAAGGGCATCGAATTTTAGTCCAATTACTTCAAAAATTTCCCAAAATCCGTGTTTTGGTCATTAGTCATCTGGATAGTCATCACGCACAAAACCTTATCGACACCCTTGCTCACTACGGCAATAATCTCTATCTCTTTGATTCTTGGGAAGAATCTACGATTTCTTTCTCAATTCTCAATCAAATTCCGCACGATATTGTTATCACTACCTTTCCTGTCACCAACTCTCCTAAACCACTTATCTATAATCGTAACTTCTCTTCTTCAGAATTATTTCATCACCTCCACCTTCTGGCTTCTCAAATTCATAAAGAAAGACTGGCTGAATCGTAACAAAACCTGTTGCGGTTTTTCTTTTGTTTCAATCTCAAGAAAACGCTTGCACATTATTTTACTAAGTGCTATACTGATAGAGAAATTCATTTATAGGAGAATGATTATGAGAAAAACACCATCTCACACTGAGAAAAAAATGGTCTACAGCATCCGTTCCCTCAAAAATGGAACTGGTTCTGTCCTTATTGGAGCAAGCCTTGTCCTACTTGCCATGGCTACACCAACTATCTCAGCTAACGAAGTCACAACAGCTAGTGCTGAAGCGACTAACACTATTACCCAACCTCTTACTGATACAGCAGCCAACGCTGATAAGAAGGAAAGGGATATTTCTTCACATAAAAATGCAAACGCTTCCCTAGCGAAAACAGAAGAAAAACCTGCAACAGAGACAACTACTCCTGCTGCAAGCCCAGCTGATTCAGCACCACAAACTGGGAAAGATCGTTCAAGTGAGCCAACCACTTCTACTAGTCCAGTAACGACTGAAACTAAGGCAGAAGAGCCAATCGAAGACAACTATTTCCGTATCCACGTCAAAAAGCTTCCTGAAGAAAACAAGGATGCTCAAGGACTATGGACTTGGGACGATGTTGAAAAACCTTCTGAAAACTGGCCAAACGGAGCCTTGTCCTTTAAAGATGCCAAAAAAGATGACTACGGCTACTACCTAGATGTCAAATTAAAGGGAGAACAAGCCAAGAAAATTAGCTTCCTCATCAATAATACAGCTGGAAAAAATCTAACCGGCGATAAATCGGCCGAAAAACTAGTTCCAAAAATGAACGAGGTTTGGTTGGACCAAGATTACAAGGTTTTCTCTTACGAGCCACAACCTGCAGGAACTGTTCGCGTCAACTACTACCGTACAGATGGCAACTATGATAAGAAATCTCTCTGGTACTGGGGAGATGTGAAAAATCCAAGTAGCGCTCAATGGCCTGACGGAACAGACTTTACAGCTACAGGAAAATACGGTCGCTATATTGACATTCCTCTTAAGGATGCCGCAAAAGAATTCGGCTTTTTATTACTAGATGAGAGCAAACAAGGAGACGACGTGAAAATCCGTAAAGAAGATTATAAGTTCACAGATTTGAAAAACCATAGCCAAATCTTCCTAAAAGACGATGACGAAACGATTTACACAAATCCATACTATGTCCATGATATCCATATGACAGGAGCCCAACACGTAGGAACTTCTAGCATTGAAAGTAGCTTTTCAACACTTGTAGGTGCTAAAAAAGAGGATATCCTCAAGCACTCTAGCATCACTAATCACCTAGGAGAAAAAGTAGCTATTACCGATGTCGCAATCGATGAAGCCGGCAAGAAAGTGACCTACAGCGGAGATTTCTCGGACACAAAACATCCCTATACTGTTAGCTACAACTCTGACAAATTCACTACCAAAACAAGCTGGCGCCTGAAAGATGAGACTTACAGCTATGATGGCAAACTTGGAGCTGACCTCAAAGAAGAAGGAAAACAGGTTGATTTGACCCTTTGGTCACCAAGTGCTGATAAGGTTTCTGTTGTTATCTACGACAAGAATGACCCTGAAAAAGTCGTTGGAACTGTCGCTCTTGAAAAAGGGGAAAGAGGAACTTGGAAACAAACTCTAGATAGCACAAACAAACTAGGCATCACAGATTTCACTGGATACTATTATCAATACCAAATCGAGCGTCAAGGTAAAACTGTTCTTGCACTCGATCCTTACGCTAAATCCCTCGCTGCTTGGAATAGTGACGATGCCAAGATTGACGATGCCCATAAAGTGGCTAAAGCCGCCTTTGTAGATCCAGCTAAACTAGGACCTCAAGACTTGACTTATGGTAAGATTCGCAACTTTAAATCGCGCGAAGATGCTGTCATCTATGAAGCTCATGTGCGTGACTTCACTTCAGATCCTGCCATCGCAAAAGATTTGACCAAACCATTTGGGACTTTTGAAGCCTTTATTGAAAAACTAGACTATCTCAAAGACTTAGGTGTGACCCACATCCAGCTCCTTCCAGTCTTGTCTTACTACTTTGTCAATGAATTGAAAAACCATGAACGCTTGTCTGACTATGCTTCAAGCAACAGCAACTACAACTGGGGATATGACCCTCAAAACTACTTCTCCTTGACTGGTATGTACTCAAGCGATCCTAAGAATCCAGAAAAACGAATCGCAGAATTTAAAAACCTCATCAACGAAATCCACAAACGTGGCATGGGAGCTATCCTAGATGTCGTTTATAACCACACAGCCAAGATCGATATCTTTGAAGATTTAGAACCAAACTACTACCACTTTATGGACGCAGATGGCACACCTCGAACTAGCTTTGGTGGTGGACGCTTGGGGACAACCCACCATATGACCAAACGTCTCCTAGTTGACTCTATCAAATACCTAGTTGATACCTACAAAGTGGATGGATTCCGCTTCGATATGATGGGAGACCATGATGCCGCTTCTATCGAAGAAGCTTACAAGGCTGCACGCGCCCTCAATCCAAACCTCATCATGCTGGGTGAAGGTTGGAGAACCTATGCTGGTGATGAAAATATGCCTACTAGAGCTGCCGACCAAGATTGGATGAAACATACCGATACTGTCGCAGTCTTCTCAGATGACATCCGTAACAACCTCAAGTCTGGTTATCCAAACGAAGGTCAACCTGCCTTTATCACAGGTGGCAAGCGTGATATCAACACTATCTTCAAAAATCTCATTGCTCAACCAACCAACTTTGAAGCAGATAGCCCTGGAGATGTCATCCAATACATCGCAGCCCATGATAACTTGACCCTCTTTGATATCATTGCCCAGTCTATTAAAAAAGACCCAAGCAAGGCCGAGAACTATGCTGAAATCCACCGTCGTTTGCGACTTGGAAATCTCATGCTCTTGACAGCTCAAGGAACTCCATTTATCCACTCTGGTCAGGAATATGGTCGCACCAAACAATTCCGTGACCCAGCCTACAAGACTCCAGTAGCAGAGGACAAACAACCAAACAAATCTCACTTGTTGCGTGATAAGGACGGCAATCCATTTGACTATCCTTACTTCATCCATGACTCTTACGATTCGAGTGATGCTATTAACAAGTTTGACTGGACTAAGGCTACAGATGGAAAAGCCTATCCTGAAAATGTCAAGAGCCGTGACTACATGAAAGGTCTGATTGCCCTTCGTCAATCTACAGATGCCTTCCGACTTAAGAGTCTCCAAGATATCAAAGACCGTGTCCACCTCATCACTGTTCCAGGCCAAAATGGTGTGACAAAAGAGGACGTGGTAATTGGCTACCAAATCACTGCTCCAAATGGGGATATCTACGCAGTCTTTGTCAATGCGGACGAAAAAGCTCGTGAATTTAATTTGGGAACTGCCTTCGCCCACCTCAGAAATGCTGAAGTTTTGGCAGATGAAAACCAAGCAGGACCAGTCGGAATTGCCAACCCGAAAGGACTTGAATGGACTGAAAAAGGCTTGAAATTAAATGCCCTTACAGCTACTGTTCTTCGAGTCTCTCAAGGCGGTGCCATCGTTGCCCCAGCTGTGGAAGAAAAACCAGAATTTGACCTTTCTAGCTTAACACAAGAACAAGGTCACCAGAATAGCCAAGACAATACTCCAAATCGAGTAGTCAAACCGGAACAGCAAAATCCAGCTCCAGAAGCTAAACCTGATTCTACTAAACCAGATTCCAAAGTAGCGGATGCAGATCATAAACCTAGCCAAGCTACAACTGATTCGCAAGCTGAACAACCAGTACAAGAAGCACAAGCATCATCTGTAAAAGAAGCAGTTCAAAACGAATCGGTAGATAACCCTAGCAAGGAAAATATAGCTGCCCCCCTAGCTAAACAAGCTGAACTTCCAAATACAGGAACCAAAAACGATCACAAACTCCTGTTTGCAGGAATTAGTCTCCTCGCCCTTCTAGGTCTCGGGTTCTTGCTAAAAAAACAAAAAAGAGAACTAAACTAGCCCTCCTATAGAACAATCCCCCAAGCCTTAACACTCGGGGGATTGATTTTTGTACAATATTTATTTTCCTAATAAGCCTGATTAGGATTTTTTATTAAGCCTCTTTCATGGCAAAATAAGCCCGTACTTTGGGTGCAACTTGTGTGCCGAAGAGTTCAATAGCTCTCAGAACTTGTTCATGAGGCATAGAACCAAGAGGTAGGTGCAACATAAAGCGATCCAAACCTAAATCCTCAATCATGCGAATCATTTTTTCTGCCACCTGATCTGGATTGTCCACAAACATAGCTCCATTTTGCCCAACTTGCTCCAAATATTGCTCATAGGTAAACTCCTGCCAGTGTGGACGGTCTTTGGAAATCGCATCTACCACTTGCTTGGTTGGATGGAAATAATCTTTCACCGCCTGCTCGCCATCTTCAGCAATCCAGCCCCAAGAATGGGCTCCAACCTTTAGTTCATGACTGTCATGACCCGCTTAGCTCCCAATCTCACGATAAGTCTGAATCAACTTTTTAAAATAACGCGGATTGCCACCAATAATGGCATAGACAATCGGTAGGCCTGCCTGAGCAATCTTCACTGTTGATTCGACATGACCACCTGTCGCTATCCACAAGGGTAATTTTTCCTGAACTGGACGAGGATAGACTTCTTTGCCAGAGATTGTTTGGGTCAAGCGACCTTGCCAGTCTAACTTGGTCTTTTCATTGACTAACTGGAGCAAGTCTAATTTCTCATCAAAAAGGGCTTCGTAGTCTTTCAAATCATATCCAAACAAGGGAAAAGATTCCGTGAAAGAACCCCTTCCAGCCATAATCTCCGCACGTCCATTTGACAAAGCATCAATAGTGGCATACTGTTGGAACAAGCGAATCGGATCCATGCTCGAGAGAATGCTGACTGCACTGGTCAAACGGATTTTCTTGGTATTGACTGCCCCAGCTGCCAGGACAATCTCTGGCGCAGATACCGCAAAATCTACTCGATGGTGCTCACCAATCCCATACACGTCCAAACCAACCTTATCAGCCAGCTCAATCTCTGTCAGCAACTGGCGAATACGTTCGGCATGACTGTAAGTTTGCCCAGTCCCTTCAAGCTCCGTTGTTTCCCCAAATGTTGAAATTCCCAATTCTACCATTGTGATTCTCCCTGTCTATTTCTGTCCTTCAATTTGAAAAATTATTCTAACACGAATCATGAGTACAAGCAACCGATTTGCTCACAAGAAAAAGCCTAGATAACTAGACTTTTTAAGCTTATTCTACCGTTACTGATTTAGCAAGGTTACGCGGTTTGTCCACATCAAGTCCACGGTGGAGTGTTGCAAAGTAAGCGACTAATTGTGTTGGCACGACCATTGAAATTGGTGAGAGGTATGGATGTACAGTCGTAAGGACGATATCATCTGTCTCTTTAGCAACATTTTCTTCTGCGATAGTGAGGACTTTGGCACCACGGGCTGCCACCTCTTGGATATTTCCACGAGTGTGGTTGGCAAGGACTGGATCTGACAAGAGGGCTAAGACAGGCGTTCCTTCTTCAATCAAGGCAATAGTTCCATGCTTGAGTTCTCCTGCCGCAAAGCCTTCACACTGGATATAAGAAATCTCTTTGAGTTTAAGGCTTGCTTCCATAGCTACGTAGTAATCTTGACCACGTCCGATGTAAAAGGCGTTACGAGTTGTTTCAAGAAGCTCACGAACCTTGCTATCAATCAATTCTTTTTCTGAAAGAGTTGATTCTATAGACTGAGCTACGATTGACAACTCATGAACCAAGTCAAAGGTTTGCGCTTTAGCATTACCATTTGCTTCTCCTACTGCTTTTGCAAGAAAGGCAAGTGCTGCGATTTGCGCTGTATAGGCTTTAGTTGATGCTACAGCAATTTCAGGACCTGCGTGAAGAAGCATAGTATGGTTGGCTTCACGAGAAAGAGTTGAAGCTGGGACGTTTGTCACTGTCAAGCTTGGAATTCCCATTTCATTAGCCTTAACCAAAACCTGACGGCTATCCGCTGTTTCACCAGACTGGCTGATAAAGATGAAGAGTGGTTTCTTGCTGAGAAGTGGCATACCATAGCCCCACTCAGATGAGATTCCAAGTTCAACTGGTGTATCTGTCAATTCTTCCAACATCTTCTTAGAAGCAAATCCTGCGTGGTAAGATGTTCCAGCTGCAAGGATGTAGATACGGTCTGCGTCTTGAACAGCCTGGATGATAGCTGGGTCTACTACTACTTGACCAGCCTCATCTGTGTAGGCTTGGATGAGTTTACGCATAACAGTTGGTTGCTCATCAATTTCCTTAAGCATGTAGTAAGGATAAGTTCCCTTACCGATATCAGACAAATCAAGCTCCGCAGTATAGCTAGCACGCTCACGACGATTTCCATCATAGTCTTGAACTTCCACACTATCAGCCTTGACGATTACCAACTCTTGGTCATGAATTTCCATGTATTGGTTGGTTTCACGAATCATAGCCATAGCATCTGAGCAGACCATGTTGTAGCCTTGTCCAAGACCAATCAAAAGTGGTGATTTATTTTTAGCCACGTAGATGACTTCAGGATCTTGTGAGTCAACCAAAGCAAAAGCATAAGAACCACGGATAATATGAAGAGCTTTTTTGAAAGCTTCAAGAACAGAAAGACCTTCTTCTTCCACAAATTTTCCAATCAAGTGAACAGCGATTTCAGTATCTGTTTGCCCCTTAAAGTGGTGACCTGCAAGGTATTCTTCCTTGATTTCAAGATAGTTCTCAATGACCCCATTGTGAACCAAGACAAAACGTTCTGTCTCAGAGCGGTGTGGGTGAGCATTGTCCTCAGTTGGTTTCCCGTGAGTTGCCCAACGAGTATGTCCGATACCAGTTGTTCCCTCAACACCAGCTGTCTTGGCAGACAATTCTGCGATACGACCAACAGCCTTCACCAAATGGTTCTCAGCACCACCTAGGACAAAAATCCCCGCAGAATCATAACCACGGTATTCGAGCTTTTCAAGCCCTTGAATCAAAATATCAGTTGCATTTGTGTTTCCAACAACACCAACAATTCCACACATAGTATATACGACACAGGCAAGCTGTGCTTTCTCCTTAAAATTGGTATAGTCTAATTCCTCTTTTATAGAATCAGCAAAAACAGTATATACTTGTTTCTTTCACTTGTCAAGAGTAAAAATTGGTATAGTTCAAATTAAGCTCCTGTAAGCAAAAAACTCTGACCAATTAGGATAATCAGTCAGAGTCCTTTTTAAAATCCATTATTATCGCTTAATTCCTTGAACCAGTGCCCTGATTTTTTCAGACGACGTTCTTGCGTTTCCAAGTCTAATTCGACCAAACCATAGCGATTTTTATAGCTATTGAGCCATGACCAACAATCGATAAAGGTCCAAATCAAGTAGCCCTTACAATTAGCTCCGTCTTCAATAGCACGGTGAAGTTCACGAAGATGACCTTTTACAAAGTCAATACGATAATCATCTTGAATCATTCCATTCTCACGGAATTTTTCTTCCCCTTCAACACCCATACCATTCTCTGTCAACATCCACTCGATATTACCATAATTTTCCTTGATATTTTGGGCAATATCATAAATTCCCTGCTCATAAATCTCCCAGCCACGATGAGGGTTGATTTTACGTCCAGGCATCACATAAGGCTCATAAAAATGTTCTGGTAAGAGTGGACTCTCTGGATGCTTAGTAAATCGAGGCGCCATAACACGCAAAGGTTGATAGTAGTTGACACCAAGGAAATCCACCGTATTTTCACGAATGAGCTCCAACTCCTCCTCTGTAGCATCAGGCAAGAGACCATGTTCATGTAAGATTTCTACCAACTCCTGTGGATAAGTCCCCAAAACAGACGGATCTAAGAAAGATTGAGCCTGAAAAAGGTCCGCAATCCGAGCAGCCTTGACATCAGCAGGATGCTGGCTACGTGGATAAGCCGGTGTCAAGTTTAAGACAATCCCAATCTTGGAATCTGGCAAAAGTTCATGACAGGCCTTAACCGCCCGACTGCTAGCCAATTGTGTATAATAAGCTACTTTCACCGCCGCTTCTGCATCCACCTTGTGTGGATAATGAGCATCGTAAAAATAGCCAAATTCTACTGGAACAATTGGCTCGTTAAAGGTAATCCATTGATCCACTAAATCTCCATAAGTCTCAAAACAAAAACGAGCATAGTCTTCATAGGCTGAGACAGTCTCCTTCTTTTCCCAACCATCACCGTCCTCTTGAAGAGCAAAAGGCAAATCAAAATGATAAAGATTCACTAAAAGACGAATCCCTTTGGCCTTAATAGCCTCAAAAACCTTACGGTAAAAGTCTACACCTTGAGGATTGACTTCCCCACGCCCTTGTGGAAAAATCCGTGACCACTGAATAGAAGTCCGAAAGGCCGTGTGACCAGTTTCTAACAGTAGCTCAATATCCTTTTCCCAATTTTCATAAAAGGTCGATGTCTTATCTGGACCAATTCCATTATAGTAGCGATTTGGCTCCACTTGGTACCAATAATCCCAGAGATTATCTCCCTTACCGTCACCAGCTATACGTCCTTCTGTCTGCGGCCCAGAAGTAGAGGATCCCCAGACAAAATCCTTTGGAAATCTTAGCATACATTTACCTCTTTATCTACTCATTTTTCCCATTATACAGAAAAAACAAGGTAAAAACTAGTTACATTTTTTCCTTGTTTTTCTTCTGATTATAGTTTTTATTTCTTGCTGAGAATTTCAAGCGTTTCAAGCAAGTTATCTGCATGAACTTCGATAGTGTCACCAGTCGCTTTAATCTTCACTTCTACGATGCCATCGGCCGCTTTTTTACCAATAGTAATACGGATTGGTAATCCAATCAAGTCGCTATCGCTAAATTTAACACCGACACGTTCGTTACGATCATCCGTCAAGACTTCGTAACCAGCTCCCATCAAGCTTGCTTCAAGTTTTTCTGTCAGAGCTTGTGCTTCTTCGTCCTTGACATTGACAGTAATCAAGTGCACATCAAATGGTGCCAACTCTTTAGGGAAGTTGATTCCCCAAGCGTAACGGTATTCACCTTTTGGCGTTTTATTAACAAAGAGGCGAGCGTGCTGCTCCATCACTGCTGAAAGGAGACGGCTGACACCGATACCATATGAACCCATGATGATTGGCACAGCGCGACCATTTTCATCCAAAACATCTGCTCCCATGCTTGCAGAATAGCGAGTACCGAGTTTGAAGATGTGACCAATTTCGATACCACGCGCAAAGTTAAGGACACCTTGTCCGTCTGGAGAAATTTCACCCTCACGAACTTCACGGATATCCACATATTCTGCAGTAAAATCACGACCTGGGTTCACACCAGTCAAGTGGTAGCCATCTTCGTTAGCACCGACAACTGCATTACGAACATCTTGCACCTTACGATCTGCAATAATTTTAATATTCTCTGGCAAACCAACTGGTCCAAGTGAACCAAAACCTGCTTGAACAACATTTGTCACTTCTTCTTCACTAGCAACGTCAAAGAAATCTGCTCCCAAGTGGTTTTTCAACTTGACTTCGTTGAGTTGGTCATTTCCAACTAGAAGGGCTGCAACAAGCTCACCATCTGCCATGTAGAAGAGGGTTTTAATCGTTTGTTCTTCTGGAACATTGAGGAAGGTTGCCACTTCATCAATTGATTTAACATTTAATGTTGCAACACGAGTCACTTCTTCTTCAGCGACAACACGGTTGCTTGGTTTGTACTCATTTGTTGCCATTTCTAAGTTAGCCGCATAACTAGACTCACTTGAGTAGGCGATGGTATCTTCACCAGAAACCATCCATTTAAGCAATTCTGCCTTGATTTCTTCTTGCACTTCTGCAGGAATTTCGTCAAATGAGGCAACTGACTTGTCCAAGACAACCCAGCGGTCAAGGTCTGTACGAGCAGGTGTAATGGCCATAAATTCTTGGCTGTCCTTACCCCCCATGGCTCCACCGTCACCGATGATAGCCTTGAAGTCTAAACCACTACGAGTGAAAATACGCTCATAGGCAGCCTTGTATTCATCATAAGTTACATCTAAGCTATCATAATTAGAGTGGAAGCTATAACCGTCTTTCATAATAAACTCACGCGTACGCAGAAGTCCATTACGTGGGCGTTTCTCATCACGATACTTAGGTTGAATTTGATAAAGATTGAGTGGTAATTGCTTGTAAGACTTAACGGAATCACGAACAATAGTTGTAAAAGTTTCTTCGTGAGTTGGACCTAGGATAAAGTCTGATTTTTCGCGGTTTTTTAGTTTGTAAAGGTCTTCACCATAAGTTTCATAACGACCTGATTCGCGCCACAACTCTGCACTGAGAAGGGCTGGAGCCAACATCTCAACAGCACCAATCTTGTCGAATTCTTGGCGCATGATGTTTTTAGCTTTTTCAATCACACGATTGGCAAGTGGTAAGTAAGAATAAACACCTGCAGATACTTGACGAACATAACCAGCGCGCAACATAAGAGCATGGCTGATAACTTGAGCATCACTTGGCATTTCGCGAAGCGTTGGGATAAGCATTTTACTTTGTTTCATAATATTCCTCGATTATCTAAAAAAGAGTCGCATAATGTCATTCCAGGTCACAGCAATCATCAAGACAACCATGATGACCACTCCGGCCAAGGTGACATAGGTTTCAATTTCTTGTTTTAATGGTTTACGGCGGATGGCTTCTAGGATATTGAGAACAATCTTACCACCATCCAGAGCTGGAATCGGAATAAGATTAAAAATCCCGATATTGATGGAAATTATTGCTAAGAAGTACAAGACATTTTCAATTCCATTTTTAGCAGCATCACTACTTGCCTTAAAGATGGCAACAGGTCCACCTAACTTGTTCAAATCCGGTTGGAAAATCAGATTTTTCAGAGCTGATAGAATTCGGAGGGCCGAGTCAGCAGCAGTTGTAAAACCACCTACAAACATAGATAGAAAATCTGACTTAATTCCCGGTTGAACACCTAGAAGGTAACGGCCTTGACTTTCTTCCGGAGTAACCGTAACTTGTTTGTCACTACCCTTTTCAGAAATAGTCACATCCAAGGTCGGCGCCGTCTTATCTTTAGTTTCTGCTTCCACAGCCTGGATCAAGCTTTCCCAGTTACTAATCTCATATGAACCAATCTTGGTAATCTGAGCCGTTTCTGGCACTCCCACCTTGGCCAAAGCACCTTGGGGCATGACATGGAACTGGTTGGTATCAACATCTCTGACACCACCCTGCATAAAGATTAAAATCCAGAAAACAAGAACACCTAAGATAAAGTTGTTCATAGGGCCTGCAAAATTGGTAATCAGTTTCCCCCAGATAGTCGCATTTTGATATTGCACATCTAAAGGTGCAATCCGAACCTCAGTACCATCTGCTTCTACAACCGTTGCATCGTGATCTACTGCAAATGTTTTTTCTTCTTCCATAACCAAGCCCTTGATGAAAAGCTTGTCTTCAAAATCAAACTGGGTCACCTGCATAGGAAGAGCTGTTTGATCCAATTTTTTACCTGAGAGATTAATGCGTTTAACCTTACCATCATCAGTAAGCGTCAAACTGACAGGAGTTCCTGTCTTAATTTCAGTTGTATCATCACCCCAACCAGCCATTCGAACATAGCCACCCAGAGGCAAGATGCGGATGGTATAGGCCGTTCCATCCTTGCCAATATGAGCAAAGATCTTGGGGCCCATGCCAATGGCAAATTCACGCACTAGAATCCCTGATTTCTTGGCAAAGTAGAAGTGTCCGAATTCGTGCACCACTACAATAATTCCGAAAACCAGAATAAAGGTTAAAATTCCGAGCATAGTATTTCCTCCGTCTTTTGATTAAAAGAGTCCAAATAAGTGCATGATTGGAAATACAAGCAACATACTATCGAAACGATCCAAAACACCACCATGTCCAGGGATAAATTTCCCAGAATCCTTAACACCAAAGTGACGCTTGATCGAACTTTCTAGTAAATCACCAAATTGTCCAGCAATGCTAAAGAAAATAGCAAAGACTGACATCTTGTAAATTCCATATGGAAGAGCAACTGTCCTATCAAAAATCATAAAGACAATTGTTATCAAGATAGCTCCTAAAATACCCCCCAAGGCTCCCTCAAAGGTTTTATTAGGTGATACCCTTGGCGATAATTTTCGTTTACCATATCTCATCCCAGCAAGATAGGCACCACTGTCTGTCGCCCAGACGATACACAAGGCCAAAAGCGCCTTATCTAAACCTGCAACACGAGCATCTAGTAAGGCATTAAATCCAAAGCCCACGTAGAAGCTCATAGCAAGAGGAAAAACAGCGTCCTCAATCGTATATGACTTGCTAAAAACAGTCGTTCCTAACATGATTGAAATCAACACACTATAGGCAACCACATTCCCATCAACTGGCAAAAAAGTCAGGTAATTCTCCAAGGGAATGGTCAAGGCAAAGGTTGCAAAGAGGGTCAAGAGGCCCTCCATCGTCATGGTCTCTAGACCTCTCATCTTCAAAAGTTCATGCATGGCTAGCATGGCTATGATTCCAATTGCTATCTGAAGCAAGAGGCCACCAATCATTAAAATTGGTAGGAAAATAGCCAGGGCAATCCCTGCAAACAAGGTTCTTTTCTGTAAATCCTGTGTCATATTTCCTCCTAAACTCCTCCAAATCGGCGTTGTCGACGATTGTAGGCAAGAATAGCTTCCTGCAAGGCCACCTCGTCAAAATCAGGCCACAAGGTATCCGTAAAATAGAGCTCACTGTAGGCTCCCTGCCATGGAAGGAAATTGCTCAAGCGCAATTCTCCACTAGTCCGAATAATCAAGTCCGGATCTCGTAAGTCCTTAGGTAAATGCTGGGTGAAGAGATAATTACCAATCAATTCCTCTGTGATGTCACCTGGGTTGATTTTGGCATCTAACACATCCTGGGAAATCAACTTAAGAGCCTGTGTGATTTCAGCACGTCCACCATAGTTGAGGGCAAAATTAAGAATCAAACCTGTGTTGTTCTTAGTCAATTCCTCAGCCTTGGTTAAAGCATCAAAAGTCTGCTTAGGCAGGCGGTCTGTCTCCCCAATCATTTGAATCTTAACATTATTCGCATGCAATTCCGGGACATAATTATCATAAAACTCTACTGGCAAGTTCATGATAAACTTGACTTCCTGATCTGGACGGGTCCAGTTTTCCGTAGAAAAAGCATAGACCGTAATAACCTTAACGCCTAGTTTGTTAGCTGCCTTGGTCACAGTTTGCAATGCTTCCATGCCCGCCTTATGTCCGAAGACTCGCGGTTGCATACGTTTTTTAGCCCAACGGCCATTGCCATCCATGATGATGCCGATATGAGCAGGAACCTGTGTCGGAACCTCTACTTCCACAGCCTTATCTTTCTTAAAAAATCCAAACATGATCTTATTCCTATTCAAAAATCTATCGTTTCATTATACCATATTTCCCCATTTTCTTCTATCACTAAGCTATTTATTCTCAGGCACCAAGCCCATTTTTCAAAAAAATAAGCCGCCTGATTGGGCGACTCTATTTTTTATAGGGAGATTATTATGAAAAAGTTTTAGGAGTTTAAGTTAAGGTCTTCTTAACTTATGGACTTAGTATACACTTCCTAGCTTAAAGTTTCCTTAAGTATTTTTAAAAATCAAATTTTTCCATTTTTCCTGCCAATTTTTCTTGGATAATCGTGTTTGATAGAGAGCCATTCGGTCTTCATTTTCTAAGAAATGAGGAGTGGGACGAACTTGAAAATTCAAAATATCCTCCAAACCATAAGGTGCATAGAGTTCAAAATCAGATTCTTCATTCAAGCGAAGTCCAACTGCCGTACACCGTTCTGGATACTTACTCATAGCATCACAAGAGCTGCTATAGGGAGCCGTATGAGGGCTATGCTGGTGCATATAGACTTGATTTTTCAACTCCCACTGATACTGAGGAAAGTCCTCTCTCAGCTTTTTCTCTAGGGACAAGGTTTCCTCATAAGAAAGATCTGGATCAAAGAAAATCACATCTACATCTGTTTCACAGTCAAAAGGGGATTTGTCTGACAAGAGATTCCAGATGAAATTTCGTACAGAACCTGCTGCCAACCAGGAATCTGGCAACTCCAAGTTTCGGATGACAGTCAGAATAGCCATCATATCTGGATTTTCTCTAAAAGCCTCTAATATTTCTTGCTTATTTTTCATTGTACTCATACCCCAAATGCTCATATGCCTTAGCAGTCGCCACCCGTCCAGACCGTGTCCGCATGATAAAACCTTTTTGAATCAAGTAAGGCTCATACATGTCTTCGACAGTCTCACGCTCCTCGGCAATATTCACAGAAAGAGTTCCTAATCCGACAGGTCCACCACCGTACATCTCAATCATGGTACGAAGGATTTTTTGGTCCACATAGTCTAACCCTTCATGGTCTACATCCAGCATGGTCAAAGCCTTATCGGTAATGACATCATCGATTAAACCATCCCCCATAATCTGGGCAAAATCGCGCACACGCTTAAGGAGACGATTGGCAATACGAGGGGTTCCACGACTACGTAGAGCCAACTCAGATGCTGCCTCATGAGTGATTTCCATCTCAAAAATATCTGCCGTCCGCTCAACAATTTCTGTCAAGTCAGCGTGGGCATAGTATTCCATATGACCTGTAATCCCAAAACGTGCCCGTAGTGGATTTGAGAGCATACCAGCTCGTGTCGTCGCACCAATCAAGGTAAAAGGTGGCAATTCCAAATGAACACTGCGACTACCTTCACCAGCCCCAATCATGATATCGATGTAGAAATCCTCCATAGCACTATAAAGTACCTCTTCCACTGACATGGGCAAACGATGAATTTCATCAATAAAAAGGACATCCCCAGGCTCTAAGTCATTCAAAATCGCTACTAGATCTCCAGCTTTTTCAATGACAGGCCCAGACGTCTGCTTGAGATTGACACCCAGTTCGTTGGCAATAACAAAGGCCATGGTTGTTTTTCCCAAGCCTGGAGGGCCAAATAAGAGGACATGATCCAGCGCTTCATCTCGCATTTTGGCAGCTTCGATAAAGATTTGGAGCTGGTCCTTGACCTTATCCTGCCCAATATATTCACGTAAGTACTGAGGACGGAGCGTGCGTTCTACTAACTCCTCATCCCCCATTATCTCATTATCTAAAATTCTACTCATGGCTCTATTATATCAAAAAACCAAGCCACAAACAAAAAAGCCACCTGATTAGGTTACTCCCGAGTTTGGCCCTTATGTGGTATAATATTCTACGGCACTTCTACACCGCCTACGAAAGGAGGTGAGATAGCCCATGATGGATACAATACTTAAAACTATCATCGGACCAATTGTGGTCGGTGTCGTTCTTCGCTTAGTCGATAAATGGCTAAACAAGGACAAATAGTGTCAAAAAAGACCCCAAGCTTATTTGGACGTGAGCTTGGGGTCTTTTCTAGCCTATGATATAGACACAATACTTAATTCTCTTTCATTATCCCACAGTTCACACATTTTGTCAAAGATTTACATTCTCAGCTTGTCATTTATAAGTAAAAATAATGTTCATCATGCGTTTATCTGCCAACAAATAAAGGAGACATGCCACCAAGGTAACCAACCAAATGGCATATATAGAAACTGTTAAAACCGTGAATTCCTCCATGATGATTAGTAGTAAATTTGCCAGA
>NZ_CAUQCP010000025.1:0-32085 GCF_963516575.1 uncultured Streptococcus sp. | reverse complement strand
AAAAAGAAACCCAAATACAGAATTGTATTTGAATTTCTTAACTTAATGACATTGATTGGTTGGTCTCATCTTTTATAGGACTTTATTTTACAAAAGCATTGATTTCTGCTTCGATATTCGCAATCTTAGCTTGTGATTCTTCGTTGGTTTCACCTACAACTGCAATGTAGAACTTGATTTTTGGTTCTGTACCTGAAGGGCGAACAGCAATCCATGAACCGTCAGCAAGTGTGTATTTCAACACATCACTTGGAGGAGTTGTCAAGTTTGTAACAGTGCCGTCAGCAGCAGTAGCTGTTTGAGCTTTGAAGTCTTCTACGACAGTGATAGCTGTTGCGTTCCATTCTTTTGGAGCATTGTTGCGGAATTTAGCCATAATCGCTTTGATTTGTTCAGCACCATCGACACCTGAAAGGGTAACAGAGATTGTCTTTTCTGCATAGTAGCCGTACTCTTTGTAGATTTCTTCGATACCGTCAGCAAGAGTCAAACCACGTGAACGGTAGTAGGCAGCAAGCTCAGCAACGACAAGAACGGCTTGGATTGCATCTTTATCACGTACGAATGGTTTAATCAAGTAACCGAAGCTTTCTTCAAATCCCATCATGTAAGTGTGATTGTGTTTTTCTTCAAATTCTTGGATTTTTTCAGCGATAAATTTGAAACCTGTCAAAACGTTGAACATGGTTGCGCCGTAGCTTTCAGCAATCTTCGTTACCAAGTCAGTTGATACGATAGATTTGCAAAGAGCCGCGTTTTCTGGAAGAGTTCTAGCGTTTTTGTGGGCTTCCAAGATGTATTTAGCCATGATGGCACCGATTTGGTTACCTGAAAGGTTGAGGTAGCTACCATCTTTTTGAAGAACTTCAACACCAACACGGTCAGCATCAGGGTCAGTTGCGACAAGAACGTCTGCACCAACTTGACGACCAAGTTCTTCAGCAAGGGCAAAGGCTGCTTGGCTTTCTGGGTTTGGAGATTTTACAGTTGAAAAGTCTGGATCAGCAGTTGCTTGCGCTTCAACGACTTGAACAGAGTCAAATCCTGCTTGGGCAAGAGCACGACGAGCCAACATTTCACCAGTACCATGCAGTGGTGTGTAGACAATCTTCATGTCTTTACCAAATTCTTCAATCAAGGCTGGGTTGATGTTTACGTCTTTAACCTCTTTAAGGTATTCCACATCGACAGCTTCGCCGATAACTTCAATCAAGCCAGAAGCTTTTTCAGCTTCCACATCAGCAACTTCAACTGCAAATGGATTTTCGATTGCACGGATATAAGTAGTCAAAGCATCCGCGTCGTGTGGAGGCATTTGTCCACCGTCTTCACCGTAAACCTTGTATCCGTTAAATGGTGCAGGGTTGTGGCTGGCTGTGACCATGATACCTGCGAAACAGTTGAGGTGACGAACTGCAAATGATAATTCTGGAGTTGGACGAAGGCTTTCAAATACGTAAGATTTGATGCCGTGTTTAGCAAGAACTGCCGCAGATTCAAAGGCAAACTCAGGTGAGAAGTGACGGCTATCGTAGGCAATTGCCACACCACGTTCTTTTTCATTTCCACCTTTTGACTCAATCAAACGAGCCAATCCTTCAGTAGCTTGGCGAACAACGTAGATGTTGATGCGGTTTGTACCAGCACCAATCAGGCCACGCATACCTGCAGTACCAAATTCAAGATTTGTATAGAAGGCATCTTCCTTCGTTTTTTCGTCCATATTTTCCAAATCTTGACGAAGATAGTCAGGAAGCTCTGCAAAATCAACCCATTTCTGATAATTTTCTTGGTAAGACATTGAAATTCTCCTTTTTGTAAATTGTTTTAACCGTTCACATTATAGCACTTTTTAGCGTTTTAGTAAAACGGTAGCATAATTCTCAGAAAAGTGGTGTCATATACTGGTTTATCAAGTCTTGAATGCCTTAGGGAAACATGCTATACTGTTTGTATGATTATTTTACAAGCTAATAAAATTGAACGTTCTTTTGCAGGAGAGGTTCTTTTTGATAATATCAATCTGCAAGTTGATGAACGAGACAGGATTGCTCTTGTTGGGAAAAATGGTGCAGGGAAGTCTACTCTTTTGAAGATTTTAGTTGGAGAAGAGGAGCCAACTAGTGGAGAAATTAATAAGAAAAAAGATATTTCTCTGTCTTACCTAGCCCAAGATAGCCGTTTTGAGTCTGAAAATACCATCTACGATGAGATGCTTCATGTCTTTGATGACTTACGTCGGACAGAGCAACAACTTCGTCAGATGGAGTTGGAGATGGGTGAAAAGTCTGGTGAGGATTTGGATAAACTGATGTCAGATTATGACCGCTTATCTGAGAATTTTCGTCAAGCAGGTGGCTTTACCTATGAAGCTGATATTCGAACGATTTTAAATGGATTCAAGTTTGATGAATCTATGTGGCAGATGAAAATTGCTGAGCTTTCGGGTGGTCAAAATACTCGTTTGGCGCTTGCTAAAATGCTCCTTGAAAAGCCAAATCTCTTGGTCTTGGACGAGCCAACCAACCACTTGGATATTGAAACCATAGCCTGGCTAGAGAATTACTTGGTAAATTATAGCGGTGCTCTCATTATTGTCAGCCACGACCGTTATTTCTTGGATAAGGTTGCGACGATTACGCTGGATTTGACCAAGCATTCCTTGGATCGCTATGTGGGCAACTACTCTCGTTTTGTCGAATTGAAAGAGCAAAAACTTCTAACTGAAGCCAAAAATTATGAAAAGCAACAGAAGGAAATTGCAGCTCTGGAAGACTTTGTCAATCGTAATCTAGTCCGAGCTTCAACGACCAAACGTGCCCAATCTCGTCGTAAACAACTGGAAAAAATGGATCGTTTGGACAAGCCGGAAGCTGGTAAGAAAGCAGCCAATATGACCTTCCAGTCTGAAAAAACGTCGGGTAATGTTGTTTTGACTGTTGAAAATGCGGCTATTGGCTATGATGGGGAAATATTGTCAGAGCCTATCAGCCTAGACCTTCGTAAGATGAATGCTGTCGCCATCGTTGGTCCAAATGGTATTGGCAAGTCAACCTTTATCAAGTCTATTGTGGACCAGATTCCTTTTATCAAGGGTGAGAAGCGCTTTGGCGCCAATGTTGAGGTTGGTTACTATGATCAAACCCAAAGCAAGCTGACACCAAGTAATACTGTATTGGATGAACTCTGGAATGATTTTAAGTTAACACCAGAAGTTGAAATCCGTAACCGTCTAGGTGCCTTCCTTTTCTCAGGAGATGATGTTAAAAAATCAGTTGGCATGCTATCTGGGGGCGAGAAAGCTCGTTTACTTCTTGCTAAATTGTCTATGGAAAACAACAACTTCTTGATTCTGGATGAGCCAACCAACCATCTGGATATTGATAGCAAGGAAGTGTTGGAAAATGCCTTGATTGACTTCGATGGAACTCTTCTCTTCGTCAGTCACGATCGTTACTTTATCAATCGTGTGGCAACTCATGTACTGGAATTGTCTGAGAATGGCTCGACTCTTTACTTGGGAGATTACGACTACTATGTTGAGAAGAAAGCAGAAGTAGAAATGAGCCAGACTGAGGAAGCTTCAACTAACAATCAAGCAAATGAAGTAACTCCAGTCAATGATTATCAGGCCCAGAAAGAAAGTCAAAAAGAAGCCCGCAAACTCATGCGACAAATCGAAAGTCTAGAAGCTGAAATCGAAGAGTTAGAAAGTCAGAGTCAAGCCATTTCTGAACAAATGTTGGAAACCAACGATGCAGGTAAACTCATGGAATTACAGGCTGAGCTGGACAAAATCAGCCACCGTCAGGAAGAAGCTATGCTTGAATGGGAAGAATTATCAGAGCAGGTGTAAAATGGAACATCTTGGAAAAGTATTTCGTGAATTTCGGACAAGTGGAAATTATTCTTTAAAGGAGGCGGCAGGCGAGTCCTGTTCAACCTCTCAGTTATCTCGCTTTGAGCTTGGGGAGTCTGACCTAGCAGTCTCACGTTTCTTTGAGCTTTTGGATAACATTCATGTCACAATCGAAAATTTCATGGATAAGGCAAGGAATTTTCACAATCATGAACATGTTGCCATGATGGGACAAATTGTACCCCTTTACTACTCAAATGATATTGCAGGTTTTCAAAAGCTTCAAAGTGAACAACTTGAAAAGGCTAAGAGTTCGACGAATCCCCTTTATTTTGAGCTGAATTGGATTTTGATGCAAGGTCTGATTTGTCAAAGAGATGCGACTTATGATATGAAGCAGGATGATTTGGATAAGGTAGCAGATTACCTCTTCAAAACGGAAGAATGGACCATGTATGAGTTGATTCTTTTCGGTAACCTCTATAGTTTCTACGATGTGGACTATGTCACTCGGATTGGTAGAGAAGTTATGGAGAGGGAGGAGTTTTACATAGAGATTGGTCGCCATAAGAGATTGGTGTTGATTTTGGCCCTCAATTGTTACCAGCATTGTTTAGAGCATCTTTCTTTTGATAATGCTAGTTATTTCGAGGCTTATACAGAGAAGATTATTGGTAAAGGTATTAAGCTTTATGAGCGTAATATTTTCCATTATCTAAAAGGTTTTGCCTTCTACCAAAAAGGACAGTGTAAAGAAGGTTGTAGCCAAATGAAAGAGGCCATGCATATTTTTGACCTGCTAGGTCTTCCAGAGCAAGTAGCCTACTATCAGGAACACTATGAAAAATTTGTCAAAGATTAATTTTCCCAAATAAGGGAAAAAATAAAAAGCTCCTTTCGGTTTTGATACAATAGTTTCAAAATTTGAGAGGAGTTTTTATATGAATCGCTATGCAGTGCAGTTGATTAGCCGCGGAGCTGTTAACAAGATAGGGAATATGCTCTATGATTATGGAAATAGTGTCTGGTTGGCTTCCATGGGGACTATCGGACAGACAGTTTTAGGAATGTATCAGATTTCTGAACTTGTCACATCTATTCTCGTAAATCCTTTTGGCGGAGTCGTTTCAGACCGTTTTTCTCGTCGTAGGATTTTAATGGCGACGGATCTTGTTTGTGGGATTCTTTGTCTGGCTATTTCTTTTATAAGGAATGATAGCTGGATGATTGGGGCTTTGATTTTTGCCAATATTGTTCAGGCTATTGCTTTCGCCTTTTCTAGACCAGCAAATAAGGCCATTATCACAGAATTGGTAGAGAAGGATGAACTGGTCCTCTACAATTCTCGTTTGGAGTTGGTCTTGCAGGTTGTCAGTGTGAGTTCTCCTGTACTTTCTTTTCTGGTTTTACAATTTGCAAGTCTTCGGATTACCTTGGTATTAGATGCCCTTAGTTTTTTTCTCGCTTTTGGCTTGGTAGCCTTGCTTCCAAAGAAAGAAGAGAAGACTTTGGGGGAGAAGAAACTTACATTCAAAGTTATTTTTTCTGATATCAAGGAGGGAGTTCACTATATTGTGAAGCAAAAGGAAATCTTCTTTTTGTTAGTCATGGCTTCAAGTGTCAATTTTTTCTTCGCAGCCTTTAATTATCTCCTTCCCTTTTCAAATCAGCTCTATGGAGTACAAGGTGCCTATGCCACTATTTTGACAATGGGGGCTATCGGATCTATTGTTGGGGCTTTGCTAGCTAGTAAGATTAAAGCCAGTATGGAAATGCTTCTGTTTTTATTGGCTCTGACTGGACTTGGAGTGATGATAATGGGATTTACCCTCCCATCCTATCTTGCTTTTTCAGGCAATTTCGTTTGTGAACTCTTTATGACAATTTTCAATATTCACTTTTTTACTCAAGTACAAACCAAGGTTGAAGGTGAATATCTTGGCAGAGTTCTCAGTTCGATTTATACCGTGGCTATACTATTTATGCCTATTGCAACAGGTTTAATGACCTGGCTTCCAAGTGTCCATCTTTATTCTTTCTTGATTATAGGATTTGGAGTTGTCGCCTTATCTCTCTTAGCTCTTGGCTATGTTCGAACTCATTTTGAAAAAGAGACATAAGTCTGTTTGAGTTTTAAAAATAATTCCAATCTAAGTATTTTTCCGCCCTTCTCGTTTGTGAGGAGGGCTTAGTTTATGGTAAAATGGTCTTATGAATAAAAGAATGAATGAGTTAGTCGCCTTGCTTAATCGCTATGCGACTGAGTACTATACTAGCGATAATCCCTCGGTTTCAGACAGTGAGTATGATCGCCTTTACCGAGAGTTGGTTGAGTTAGAGACTGCCTATCCAGATCAAGTGTTAGCAGACAGTCCGACCCATCGTGTTGGTGGCAAAGTCTTAGATGGTTTTGAAAAATACAGTCATCAGTATCCTCTTTATAGTTTGCAGGATGCTTTTTCACGTGAGGAGCTTGAAGCTTTTGATGCGCGTGTTCGTAAGGAAGTGGCTCATCCGACCTATATTTGTGAGTTGAAAATCGATGGCTTATCTATCTCGCTTACTTATGAAAAGGGTATTTTGGTTGCTGGGGCAACACGTGGTGATGGGTCTGTTGGGGAGAATATCACGGAAAACCTCAAGCGCGTTAAGGACATTCCTTTGACCTTGCCAGAAGAATTAGATATCACAGTTCGTGGGGAATGTTATATGCCACGCGCTTCTTTTGTTCAGGTCAACCAAGCTCGCCAAGAAAATGGAGAGCCCGAATTTGCTAATCCTCGTAATGCAGCGGCAGGAACACTGCGTCAGTTGGATACAGGAGTAGTTGCCAAGCGCAATCTTGCAACGTTCCTCTATCAAGAAGCCAGCCCTTCAACTCGTGATAGTCAAGAAAAGGTTTTGAAGCACCTAGAACAACTTGGTTTTGTGGTCAATCCTAAGCGAATCTTGGCTGAAAACATAGATGAAATCTGGGATTTTATCCAAGAAGTAGGGCATGAAAGGGACAATCTACCTTATGATATTGATGGAGTAGTAATCAAGGTCAATGACCTAGCAGGTCAAGAGGAACTCGGTTTTACCGTTAAAGCTCCAAAGTGGGCAGTAGCCTACAAGTTCCCTGCTGAGGAAAAAGAAGCTAAACTGCTCTCAGTTGATTGGACAGTTGGCCGTACGGGTGTTGTAACCCCAACTGCAAATCTGACACCAGTTCAGCTTGCTGGTACGACTGTTAGTCGTGCGACCCTGCACAATGTGGATTATATTGCTGAAAAAGATATCCGTAAAGACGACACGGTTATCGTCTATAAGGCTGGTGATATCATCCCTGCCGTCTTGCGTGTGGTAGAGTCCAAACGGGTTTCTGAAGAGAAACTGGATATCCCTACAAACTGTCCAAGTTGTAATTCTGACTTGTTGCACTTTGAAGATGAAGTGGCTCTCCGTTGTATCAATCCACGTTGCCCTGCCCAAATCATGGAAGGCTTGATTCATTTTGCTTCTCGTGATGCTATGAATATTACAGGCCTTGGTCCATCTATTGTTGAGAAACTTTTCGCTGCTAATTTAGTCAAGGATGTGGCAGATATTTATCGTTTGAAAGAAGAAGATTTCCTCCTTTTAGAGGGGGTTAAGGAAAAGTCCGCTGCTAAACTGTATCAGGCCATTCAAGTATCTAAGGAAAATTCTGCTGAGAAGCTCTTGTTTGGTCTTGGCATTCGTCATGTCGGCAGTAAGGCCAGTCAGCTCTTACTCCAACATTTCCATTCAATTGAAAATCTGGCTCAGGCAGATCCAGAGGAAGTGGCTAGTATTGAGAGTCTAGGTGGTGTGATTGCCAAGAGTCTTCAGACTTATTTTGCGACAGAGGGCTCTGAAATTCTCCTCAGAGAATTGAAAGAAGCTGGGGTCAATCTGGACTATAAAGGACAGACAGTAGTTGCGGATGCAGCCTTGTCAGGTTTGACCGTTGTATTGACTGGGAAATTGGAACGTCTCAAGCGCTCAGAAGCTAAAAGCAAACTCGAAAGTCTGGGTGCAAAAGTAACAGGCAGTGTTTCTAAAAAGACAGACCTTGTTGTGGCAGGAGCAGATGCTGGAAGTAAACTGCAAAAAGCACAAGAACTTGGTATCGAAGTTCGAGATGAAGCTTGGCTAGAAAGCTTGTAATAATCGTTTAAAATCAGAGTTTAGACAGTATAACTAGTTTGTTAATCAGGACAAAATCGGTCAAAAATTTATTAGTGAAATAGAAACAAATCAAAAAAGGAAAAATAAAAAATGTATAACTACCCTATGCGCATTCATTACCACCGCAAGAATGGTGAATACGATACTTGCTCTTTTGTAAAAAGTCAGGATCAACGGATTGATTTGCTGACCTACAAAGAAGATTATTTTGGCGCTTTATTTAGTTTTGAACACCCAAGTTCTCATGCCTTAGAAAGCTTAAATTTTGTGGTTCATACAGGACAAACCAGTAAAGAATATGCAATCCGTTTCAATCACTACCCTCTTTTAACAGAGGTCTGGATTTTGGAAGGTGATGACAGAATTTATTATTCTGAAAATCCTGCTATTGCCAGTCCTTTCTATAAGAATCAAAATCCTTTTGCCTTTGATAAGGCTATTAACAGTGCCAGTTTTGACCATCATTGGGGTTACCAAGGAGAATTGGGGTGCCGTGTAGAGGACAATCAGGCTCATTTTTCCCTTTGGGCTCCAACAGCGACAGAAGTGCAGGTTGTTGTTTATGAATCAGCTACTAATGATGCACCTGTTTGGAAGACTTTTGATATGGAGAGAGGCAATAGCTACTCTTATAACCATAAGGACAATACTATTGGTGTCTGGAGTTTGGATGTTGAGGAAGATTTGACTGGTAAGGCTTATCAGTATCAAGTCCAATTTCCTCATCACCAAACAGTGACACGCGACCCATACACTATCGCAACCAGTCCTGATGGCAAACGATCAGCTATCCTGAGCCATGAAGAAAAGCAAGTTGCAAGCTTCGAGGTTAAGCATGGTTCAGAGGCTACTTGGCGCTTGGCAAATCCATGTAAGGCAGTTATTTGTGAAATGCACATTCGTGATTTGACCAAATCACCGACCTCAGGTGTAGATGAACATCTTCGAGGAACTTTTTTGGGTGCTGCTCAGACTGGAACAGTTAACCAGTACGGCCAAGCAACTGCTTTTGATTACATTAAGAAGTTGGGCTATAATTATGTTCAATTGCAACCAATTGCAGACCGTCACAAAGAATATGGTGCGGATGGGAATGTAACCTACAACTGGGGTTATGATCCACAAAACTATAATGCACCAGAAACCAGCCTTTCAACCAATCCAGAGGATCCAGCTCAGGTCATTCGTGATTTGAAGACCATGGTTCAAGCCTATCATGATGCGGGTATTGGTGTTATTATGGACGTGGTCTATAACCATACCTTCTCAGTTGTTGATGCACCTTTCCAAACAACAGTCCCTGATTACTATTATCGTATGAATCCAGACGGTACCTTCCAGAATGGAACGGGTGTTGGAAATGAAACAGCCAGTGAACACGAAATGTTCCGAAAGTATATGATTGATTCTCTCCTATACTGGGTGCAGGAATACAATATTGACGGCTTCCGTTTTGACTTGATGGGGATTCATGATGTCAAGACTATGCAGATGATTCGTCAGAGTTTGGATGAAATTGACCCTAACATTATCCTTTATGGAGAAGGATGGGATATGGGAACAGGTCTTGCGCCTTATGATAAGGCTAAGAAGGACAATGCCTACCAGATGCCAAACATCGGTTTCTTTAATGACAATCAACGCGATGCTGTCAAAGGGGGAGAAGTTTATGGTGCTATCAAGTCAGGTTTTGTTAGTGGTGCTGCGACAGAGCCCATTCTAGCCAAAGCAATCCTAGGAAGCCGTGAATTAGGAACCTATACACATCCAAATCAGGTGCTTAACTATGTAGAGGCCCATGACAATTACAATCTTCACGATTTGTTGGCAACCCTTCATCCAGACCAAAGTTCCGAGCAAATCATGCGTAAGGTCGAAACTGCCACAGCCATGAATCTGCTTATGCAAGGGATGGCCTTTATGGAAATCGGTCAAGAATTTGGTCGTACCAAACTGGTTGCGACTGGTGAAAATGGTGAGTTGACCCATGATGATAGAGAGCGTGCTATGAATAGCTATAATGCTCCTGACAGTGTGAATCAAGTGAACTGGGACTTGCTTAATGAGCGTCAAGACAGTATTGACTTTATCCGTCAGATGATTCGATTGAAGACAGAAACCAGTGCTTTTTCTTACCCTACTTATGAAGAAATTTACCATCATGTCTTTGTTCATTCAGCAAATGAGCATAGTGGTTGGATTGTTTATGAAATTCACGGGGAAGAACACTTATTGGTTGTCTTTAATGCTAAAGGGCAAGACTTCCAGTTTGAAAATGCTGGAAATCTAGAACTGTTGGTGACCAATAGCCATTTAGCTGATAAAGACACGGTTGGTGGCGTTAGCGCCAGCGTCTTTAAAGTTTTGTAGAATTTTACAATTTAAATTCATTTACAGTGCTTTATCTCTTAAAAACAATAAAATCAGGAAATTCATTTCCTGGTTTATTTTTTTACTTGAAATTATTTTTTTGTTAGTAAAATAACGAACTTTATGATAATATTGTTAAAAAACAATTCGTTTTCAAAGCGTTTCTGAAAATTTCTTGATTTACAAGTGAATACATCAGTGAATTTGTTGAAGACTTTCAAAAGAATTTTTAGCAAATATAGTAATTTACTTGAATCTTATCTAAAAAGATAGTATAATAAAACTATAGAAAACGCTTACAAAAGATAGGAGGGTGTATGGATAAGAAAAAAGCTTTAGAAACTTTTATGACAGGTGAGAATTTTCACCTCCAGCATTATCTGGGAGCGCATAGGGAAGAAAAAGATGGTGAGTCTGGCTATACTTTCCGAGTTTGGGCACCCAATGCTCAGGCAGTTCACTTGGTAGGGGATTTCACCAATTGGGTTGAAAATCAAATTCCGATGGAACGGAATGAATTTGGAGTCTGGGAAGTCTTTACAAGTCTTGCTCAAGAAGGCCAAATTTACAAGTACCATATCACACGTGCAAATGGTCATCAGCTGATGAAGGTTGACCCTTTGGCTGTACGGTATGAGGCACGACCTGGGACTGGTGCTATTTTAACAGAGATTCCAGAGAAAAAATGGAAGGATGGACTCTGGCTAGCCCGTAGAAAACGCTTGAGTTTTGAAGAGCGTCCTGTCAATATTTACGAGGCTCATGCTGGCTCTTGGAAGAGAAATCCTGATGGCAGCCCCTATAGTTTTGCTCAATTGAAAGATGAACTCATTCCTTACTTGGTTGAGATGAACTATACTCACATTGAGTTTATGCCCTTGATGTCTCACCCACTCGGTTTGAGTTGGGGTTATCAGCTTATGGGTTACTTTGCTCTAGAGCATGCCTATGGTCGTCCTGAAGAGTTTCAAGATTTTGTTGAGGAATGTCACCTAAACAATATAGGGGTTATTGTAGACTGGGTACCTGGTCACTTTACTATCAATGATGATGCCTTGGCCTATTATGATGGAACACCGACTTTTGAATACCAAGACCATAATAAGGCTCATAACTACGGTTGGGGAGCACTCAATTTTGACCTCGGAAAGAATGAAGTCCAGTCTTTCTTGATTTCTAGTATTAAGTTTTGGATTGACTTTTACCATCTAGACGGTATTCGCGTGGATGCAGTTAGCAACATGCTCTATCTAGATTACGATGATGCCCCATGGACACCTAACAAGGATGGTGGTAATCTCAACTATGAAGGATATTATTTCTTAAAACGTTTGAATGATGTCATTAAACAAACTCATCCAGACGTTATGATGATAGCTGAGGAAAGTTCATCAGCTACTCAGATTACTGACACCAAGGATTCAGATGGTCTTGGCTTTGACTACAAATGGAATATGGGCTGGATGAATGACATCCTCCGTTTCTACGAAGAAGACCCTATTTACCGTAAGTATGACTTTAACCTAGTGACTTTCAGCTTTATGTATGTCTTCAAGGAGAATTATCTCCTACCATTCTCACACGATGAAGTGGTTCATGGCAAGAAGAGTATGATGCACAAGATGTGGGGAGATCGTTATAATCAATTCGCAGGCTTGCGCAATCTCTACACTTACCAAATTTGTCACCCAGGTAAAAAATTGCTCTTCATGGGTAGTGAATATGGGCAATTCCTAGAATGGAAATCTGAAGAACAGTTGGAATGGTCTAATCTAGAAGACCCTATGAATGCTAAGATGAAGTATTTCACTTCTCAGCTTAATCAATTTTACAAAGACCATCGCTGTCTGTGGGAAATCGATACCAGCTATGATGGTATTGAAATCATCGATGCGGATAATCGTGACCAGAGTGTTCTGTCCTTCATCCGTAAGGGTAAAAAGGGCGATATGTTAGTCTGTGTCTTTAATATGGCACCTGTCGAACGAAAAGATTTTACAATCGGACTTCCTGTTGCAGGGATTTACGAAGAAGTCTGGAATACTGAGTTAGAGGAGTGGGGAGGTGTCTGGAAAGAACATAATCAAACGGTTCAAACGCAAGAAGGACTTTGGAAAGATTATGAGCAGACTTTAACCTTTACCCTACCGGCTATGGGAGCTAGTGTATGGAAAATCAAGCGTCGCTTGAAACCTACTAAAACTGTCACAAGTAAAAACCAAAAAGGAGTAGAAAATGAAGAATGAAATGTTAGCTTTGATTCTTGCTGGTGGGCAAGGAACTCGTCTCGGTAAACTTACTCAAAGCATCGCAAAACCAGCTGTGCAATTTGGTGGGCGCTACCGTATCATTGACTTTGCTCTCTCAAACTGTGCCAACTCAGGCATCCACAATGTTGGAGTCATCACACAGTATCAACCACTTGCTCTTAACAATCATATTGGGAATGGTTCAAGTTGGGGTCTAGATGGGATTAATTCTGGTGTCTCTATCCTTCAACCTTATTCAGCAAGTGAAGGAAATCGTTGGTTTGAAGGAACTAGTCACGCTATTTATCAAAATATCGACTATATCGACAGTGTCAACCCTGAGTATGTTTTGATTCTGTCTGGGGACCACATCTACAAAATGGACTATGATGATATGCTTCAGTCTCACAAGGATAATAATGCCAGTTTGACAGTAGCGGTTTTAGACGTTCCTCTGAAAGAAGCAAGCCGTTTTGGTATTATGAACACCGATGCCAATAACCGCATTGTTGAATTTGAAGAAAAACCAGCTCAACCTAAATCTACCAAAGCTTCTATGGGAATTTATATCTTTGATTGGCAACGCCTTCGCAATATGCTCGTTGCTGCTGAAAAGAGCAATGTCGATATGTCAGACTTCGGTAAAAATGTCATTCCAAATTACCTTGAGTCAGGTGAAAGTGTCTATGCCTATGAATTTAAAGGTTATTGGAAAGATGTTGGTACGATTGAGTCGCTTTGGGAAGCGAACATGGAGTACATTTCTCCAGAAAATGCCTTGGACAGCCGTAACCGTCAATGGAAGATTTACTCAAGAAACTTAATTTCACCACCAAACTTCCTTGGGGCAAATGCTCATGTGGAAGACTCATTAGTTGTAGACGGATGTTTCGTTGATGGAACTGTTAAACACTCTATCCTTTCAACAGGTGCGCAAGTTCGCGAAGGAGCAGAAGTAGTAGATTCAGTTATCATGAGTGGAGCCATTATTGGACACGGAGCTAAAATCAAACGTGCTATTATTGGTGAAGGTGCAGTTATTTCTGATGGTGTCGAAATTGATGGAACAGAAGAAGTACAAGTTGTAGGATATAATGAAGTAGTGGGGGTAGCAACAGATGAAGATTGATAAATATTCTGCCATTTTAGGAAACACAGTTGGTTTTCATGATATGTCAACATTGACAGACCACCGTCCAGTAGCTAGTTTGCCATTTGGCGGTAAATATCGTTTGATTGACTTCCCGCTCTCAAGTCTTGCCAATGCGGGTGTTCGCAGTGTTTTTGGTATTTTTCAGCAGGATAATATTAGTTCTGTTTTTGACCATATCCGTTCAGGGCGTGAGTGGGGCTTGTCAACTCTTCTTAGTCACTATTATCTAGGAATTTATAATACACGAGTTGAGAGTAGCACAGTAGGAAAAGAATATTACCAACAGTTGCTCACCTATTTAAAACGCTCTGGGTCAAACCAAACAGTATCACTCAACTGTGATGTTTTGATTAATATTGATTTGAACCAAGTGTTCCACCTTCATAACACAACGAAGGGACCTATTACAGTTGTTTATAAGAAACTTCCTAAGAAAGATATTTCAGAAGTGAACGCGATCTTGGAAGTGGATGAAACAGACCATGTTCGTTCTCACACGCTATTTGATAGAAAATCAACAGAAGAAATATTCAATATGTCTACAGATATTTTTGTTGTTGATACACCTTGGTTGATTGAACGTTTGGAAGAAGAGGCTAAAAAAGACCATCCAGAGAAATTGCGCTATGTTTTACGTGATTTAGCTGCTAAAGAAGGAGCTTTTGCCTACGAGTATACAGGCTACCTTGCAAATATTCATTCTGTAGAGTCTTATTACCAAGCTAATAAAGATATGCTTGAATCGCAAAAATTCTACTCTCTTTTCTCACCAAACCAAAAGATTTATACAAAGGTTAAGAACGAAGAACCAACTTATTATGCTAATACATCTAAGGTAAGCACTTCTCAGTTTGCCTCTGGTAGTATCATTGAAGGTCAAGTGGCTAATTCTGTTCTATCACGTAATATTCATGTCCATAAGGATAGTTTGGTTAAAGATAGCATCTTATTCCCTCGTGCTGTTATTGGAGAAGGTGCTCAAGTAGAATATGCTATCTTGGACAAGGGTGTTGAAGTTGCGGATGGAGTTGTGATTCGTGGAACTGCAGAACATCCAGTCGTTGTTAAGAAAGGTGCTAAAGTAACAGAGGATATTCATTCATGAAAATTTTATTTGTAGCAGCTGAGGGTGCACCCTTTTCAAAAACAGGTGGTTTGGGAGATGTCATTGGGGCTCTTCCCAAATCACTGGTAAAAGCTGGGCACGAAGTTGCAGTGATTCTCCCCTACTATGACATGGTAGAGGCTAAATTTGGAAACCAGATTGAAGATGTTCTTCATTTTGAGGTGAGCGTTGGCTGGCGCAAACAGTACTGTGGAATTAAGAAAACAGTATTAAATGGTGTAACCTTCTACTTTATTGACAATCAATATTATTTTTTCCGTGGTCATGTTTACGGTGATTTTGATGACGGAGAACGCTTTGCTTTCTTCCAACTTGCTGTCATTGAGGCAATGGAAAGGATTGACTTTATCCCTGTTCTTCTCCATGTTCATGACTATCATACAGCTATGATTCCGTTCTTGTTAAAGGAAAAATATCGTTGGATTCAAGCCTATGAGGGCATTAAAACTGTTTTAACCATTCATAATTTGGAATTCCAAGGACAATTTTCAGAAGGAATGTTATGGGATTTGTTTGGAGTTGGCTTTGAGCGTTATGCTGATGGCACCCTTCGATGGAACAACTGTCTCAACTGGATGAAAGCAGGTATTCTCTATGCGGATCGTGTTTCAACCGTTTCGCCTAGCTATGCTCATGAAATTATGACTAGTCAGTTTGGATGTAACTTGGATCAGATTCTTCGAATGGAGTCTGGTAAGGTATCTGGTATCGTGAATGGGATTGATGCTGACCTGTATAATCCTCAGACGGATGCTCTTTTAGACTATCATTTTAATCAGGAAGATTTGTCTGGGAAAGCCCACAATAAAGCAAAATTACAAGAGAGAGTTGGCTTGCCAGTTAGGGCTGATGTTCCTCTGGTGGGAATTGTTTCTCGTTTGACACGTCAAAAAGGTTTTGATGTGGTGGTGGAAAGTCTGCACCATATCTTGCAAGAAGATGTACAGATTGTTCTTTTGGGAACTGGAGATCCAGCCTTTGAAGGAGCTTTCTCATGGTTTGCTCAAATTTACCCAGACAAGCTATCAGCCAATATCACTTTTGATGTCAAACTAGCTCAAGAAATCTACGCTGCTTGTGACCTCTTCCTCATGCCAAGTCGTTTTGAACCGTGTGGCCTGTCTCAAATGATGGCTATGCGTTACGGAACCTTGCCATTGGTCCATGAAGTTGGTGGGTTGCGAGATACCGTTCGTGCTTTCAATCCAATCGAAGGAAGCGGTACTGGCTTTAGCTTTGACAATCTATCACCTTATTGGTTAAATTGGACTTTCCAAACAGCATTGGACTTGTATAGAAACCATCCTGATGTTTGGAGAAATCTACAAAAACAAGCTATGGAGTGTGATTTCTCATGGGATACAGCCTGCAAGTCATACCTTGACTTGTACCATAGTTTAGTTAATTAATAGATAAAATCGTATGATGACTTCATACGATTTTTGGGCTGTTTAGAGAGGAGAACTGATGTCTCAAGTAAAAGGATTGTGTGTTATGGATGTTGATGGAACCTTAATCCTAGAAGAAGTGATTGATTTGTTGGGTCGAGAGGCAGGTTGTGAGGAGGAAATTTCACAGATTACAAGTCAGGCAATGAGAGGAGAGTTAGACTTTGAAAGCAATTTAAGCAAAAGAGTTTCCTTGTTGGAAGGTCTTCCTATTTCGGCTCTTGATAAAATTTTCAACTCAATTCATCTATCACTTAATGCCCAAGAATTCATCTCAATTCTCCAAAAGAAAGGCATTTTAGTTGGTCTGGTGTCTGGTGGATTTACTCCAATAGTTGAGAGGCTTGCAAAATCTCTTGGCATTGCCTATTTCTCTGCTAATCAACTTGAAGTCAAAGATGGTCTTCTAACAGGAAAATTAGTTGGACACATTATCAGTCCTGAGGTCAAACAAGCAACTCTAGAACAATGGAGAAAGGAATTCAAACTTCCTAAAGAAAGAACAGTTGCAATCGGTGATGGGGCTAATGACTTATTAATGTTGAAATCAGCAGGACTAGGAATTGCTTTTTGTGCTAAAGAAGTGCTGAAAAAAGAAATACCAAATCATGTTGATAAGAGGGATTTTTTAGACGTTCTGCCTTTGATTGACTTTTTAGAATGAGGGAAAACATGAAGATTGTAATTGCACCAGATTCGTTTAAGGAAAGTTTGAGCTCTGAAGAGGTGGCTGAAGCTATTAAAAGAGGCTTCCAACAATCGATAGCAGATGTAGAATGTCTCCTCTGTCCTGTTGGTGATGGAGGAGAAGGCACTGTAGATGCTATCCGACATTCTCTCGATCTAGAAGAAAAATGGATTCAAGTAACAGGACCTTTTGGACAAAAAGAAGCCATGCGCTATTTTCAAAAAGGACAACTGGCATTATTCGAAGTTGCTGATTTGGTTGGCCTTGGAAAGATTCCGTTAGAGGAACGAAATCCACTTCAAATCCAAACTTGTGGTATTGGAGAGTTGCTTCTTCATCTCATTGCTAAAGGGATTAAAGATATCTATATCGGAGTTGGTGGCACGGCCAGTAATGATGGAGGACTGGGGATTGCTGCTGGTTTGGGTTATCAATTTTATGATAAGGATGGAGATGTATTGCCTGCTTGCGGTCAATCCTTACTAAACTTAGCTTCTGTTTCAACAGAAAATCGCTATGAAATACCCGAAGATATTAAAATTCGTATTTTAGCAGATGTTGTGAGTCCCATATGTGGGCATCAAGGTGCAACTTACACGTTTGGCAAGCAAAAAGGCCTAAATCCCACTATGTTTGAGACCGTAGATCAGGCAATCCAAGATTTTTATGAAAAAGTCTCACCCGAAACATTGGAACTTAAAGGAGCAGGAGCTGGTGGAGGCATTGCTGGCGGTTTGTGTGCCTTTGCACAGGCAGATATCGTGTCTGGAATTGACACTTGTTTAGATTTGATTGACTATGATAAGAAAGTTGTAGATGCTGACTTGGTTATTGTTGGTGAAGGAAGACTAGATCGTCAAAGTTTAGCAGGCAAAGCTCCAATAGGTGTTGCAAAAAGAACCCCTGTCGGAGTTCCTGTTATTGCTATTTGTGGTAGTCTCGCTGAAGATTTACCTTCCCTATCATTTGAAAATATCCAAGCTGCCTTTTCTATTTTGGAGAAAAGTGAACCTCTAGAAGATAGTTTGAACAATGCCAGTGTCTATCTGGAGCACACGGCTGCTAATATTGGGTGTTTATTAAGTCTGAGTAAGATTTAGCCAAACCATTTCTTCCAGAAGGATGTTTTGACTGGTTCTTCCTTTTTACCTTCCCAAAGATTTGGAAAAGCAAGTCGAAGATCTTTTTCTTCTACTTGAACTGGTGCATTGGTATGGATAACCAAGCCGAAAGGAGAAGAAGTGTGTTCTTCAGATACTATTGTGGCTTGGCTATTAGTTTCTTTTGCTTCTTTTAAGTAGAAAACTTGCTTGTCAAATTCGATAGTTGGGGAAATCTTCACAAATAGAGGTTCTGATTTTTCCTGAAGGTTTTCTAAAATAGATAAAAAGCCTTTTTCTAGTTGAGGGCTATTTGCCGTATCAATATCTGCATATCCAAGTACTCTTTCCTCAAAAGTACCAAGATAGCGTCTTTGCTCATCTGGATTTAATTTTGCCCCACCATGAGCTTTTTCAAGTAATTGTTTTGATAAATCTGTCATGAAAACAGTATATCATAAAAGTTAGAATAAAACAGACAAAAGAAAGCGATTACTTTATAAAGTTAAGGAAAATTTGCACAAAGATAACGTTTTTTCTTGAAAAAGGAGGGGTTTTAAGGTATTATAGAGGTGTAAAAAATTTAACTCATAAGGAGAGTAAAAAATGTCAATTATTACTGATGTTTACGCTCGCGAAGTCCTAGACTCACGCGGTAACCCAACACTTGAAGTAGAAGTTTACACTGAATCAGGTGCTTTCGGACGTGGTATGGTTCCATCAGGAGCTTCTACTGGTGAACACGAAGCAGTTGAACTTCGCGACGGTGACAAATCTCGTTACGGTGGTCTTGGTACACAAAAAGCTGTTGACAACGTAAACAACATCATTGCTGAAGCTATCATCGGCTACGATGTACGTGATCAACAAGCTATCGACCGTGCTATGATCGCACTTGACGGTACTCCTAACAAAGGTAAATTGGGTGCGAACGCAATCCTTGGTGTTTCTATCGCTGTAGCTCGTGCTGCTGCTGATTACCTTGAAATCCCGCTTTACAGCTACCTTGGTGGATTCAACACTAAAGTTCTTCCAACTCCAATGATGAATATCATCAACGGTGGTTCTCACTCTGACGCTCCAATTGCTTTCCAAGAGTTCATGATCTTGCCAGTTGGTGCGCCAACATTCAAAGAAGCTCTTCGTTACGGTGCTGAAATCTTCCACGCTCTTAAGAAAATCCTTAAATCACGTGGTTTGGAAACTGCCGTAGGTGACGAAGGTGGATTCGCTCCTCGTTTCGAAGGAACTGAAGACGGTGTTGAAACTATCCTTGCTGCGATCGAAGCTGCTGGATATGTTCCAGGTAAAGACGTATTTATCGGATTTGACTGTGCTTCATCAGAATTCTACGATAAAGAACGTAAAGTTTACGACTACACTAAATTTGAAGGTGAAGGCGCTGCTGTTCGTACATCTGCAGAACAAATCGACTACCTTGAAGAATTGGTTAACAAATACCCAATCATCACTATCGAAGATGGTATGGATGAAAATGACTGGGACGGTTGGAAAGCTCTTACTGAACGTCTTGGTGGTAAAGTTCAATTGGTTGGTGACGACTTCTTCGTAACAAACACTGCTTACCTTGAAAAAGGTATTGCAGAAGGTGCTGCTAACTCAATCCTTATCAAAGTTAACCAAATCGGTACTCTTACTGAAACATTCGACGCTATCGAAATGGCTAAAGAAGCTGGTTACACTGCCGTTGTATCACACCGTTCAGGTGAAACTGAAGATTCAACAATCGCTGACATCGCAGTTGCAACTAACGCAGGACAAATCAAGACTGGTTCACTTTCACGTACAGACCGTATCGCTAAATACAACCAATTGCTTCGCATCGAAGATCAACTTGGTGAAGTAGCTGAATACCGTGGATTGAAATCATTCTACAACCTTAAAAAATAAAATAGTTCAGTGAACTATTTTATCCCGAACCTTGAAATTCAAAAGTTCGGCCGTTGATTTAACAACGTTTTAAGCCCCTCGGATTTTATCCGAAGGGCTATTTTTGTGTTCAGGGGGCAAAAAGGGGGCATAACTTTTTAAGAAAGCTCAGCTACCAACAAATACGATTCAGCTAATATAATTGAAAATGATGGAAAAAAGGGTGAATTTATGATATACTTTAACATAGGACCTTTTTAGAAATTTTGAAAGAGTATAAAAAATTTAAAATGAGAAAAATTGTTATCAATGGTGGCTTGCCCCTGCAAGGTGAGATTACCATTAGTGGCGCAAAAAATAGTGTAGTAGCTTTGATTCCAGCTATTATTTTGGCAGATGATGTTGTAACTGTGGATTGTGTGCCAGATATTTCCGATGTTGCTAGTCTTGTCGAAATCATGGAGTTAATGGGGGCTACGGTTAAGCGTTATGAAGATGTGTTAGAGATTGATCCAAGAGGTGTTCAAAATATTCCAATGCCTTATGGGAAAATCAATAGTCTTCGTGCATCTTATTATTTTTATGGAAGTCTTTTAGGTCGCTTTGGTGAAGCCACTGTTGGTTTACCTGGAGGATGTGATTTGGGACCACGTCCTATTGATTTACACCTTAAGGCTTTTGAAGCTATGGGTGCAACTGTTAGCTACGAGGGAGATAACATGAAGTTATCTGCCAAAGATACAGGACTTCACGGCGCAAGTATCTACATGGATACGGTTAGTGTCGGAGCGACGATTAATACGATGATTGCTGCGGTTAAAGCAAATGGGCGTACCATTATTGAAAATGCAGCCCGTGAACCTGAGATTATTGATGTTGCTACTCTCTTGAATAATATGGGTGCCCATATCCGTGGTGCTGGAACCAATATTATCATTATTGATGGAGTTGAAAGCTTGCATGGAACACATCATCAGGTAATTCCAGACCGTATTGAAGCAGGGACATATATTTCCTTGGCTGCTGCAGTGGGTAAGGGGATTCGTATAAATAATGTTCTTTACGAACACCTAGAAGGATTCATCGCTAAGTTGGAAGAGATGGGAGTGAGAATGACTGTATCTGAAGACAGTATTTTTGTCGAAGAACAGTCTAATTTGAAAGCAATCAATATTAAGACAGCTCCTTACCCAGGATTTGCTACTGACTTGCAACAACCGATTACCCCTTTGTTGCTAACAGCTAATGGTCGTGGTACAATTGTTGATACGATTTATGAAAAACGTGTAAACCATGTTTTTGAATTAGCTAAGATGGACGCAGCTATATCAACAACAAATGGTCACATTTTATATACAGGTGGTCGTGGTTTGAGTGGGGCAAGTGTTAAAGCGACTGACTTAAGAGCTGGTGCAGCTTTAGTTATTGCTGGTTTGATGGCCGAGGGACAAACTGAAATTACCAATATCGAGTTTATCTTACGTGGTTATTCTGATATTATTGAAAAATTACGTAATCTAGGAGCGGATATTACACTTGTTGAGGAATAAACCGTAGAGGTGTTTATGAATATTTGGACCAAATTAGCAATGTTTTCTTTTTTTGAAACGGATCGCTTGTATTTGCGTCCTTTCTTTTTTAGTGATAGTCAGGACTTCCATGAGGTAGCTTCAAATCCTGAAAATCTACAATTTATTTTCCCAACTCAGGCAAGTCTGGAAGAAAGTCAATATGCACTGGCTAATTACTTTATGAAGTCCCCTTTGGGAGTGTGGGCAATTTGTGACCAGAAAAATCAACAAATGATTGGTTCTATTAAATTTGAGAAGTTAGATGAAATCAAAAAAGAAGCAGAGCTTGGCTATTTTTTGAGAAAAGATGCTTGGTGTCAAGGATTTATGACAGAAGTTGTAAAAAAACTTTGCCAACTTTCTTTTGAAGAATTTGACTTAAAACAATTATCCATTATAACCCATCTTGAAAATGAAGCTAGCCAAAAGGTTGCTCTTAAGTCTGGATTTAGTTTGTTTCGTCAGTTTAAGGGAAGTGATCGCTACACAAGAAAAATGCGGGATTATCTTGAATTTCGGTATGTAAAAGGAGAATTCAATGAGTAAGCATCAGGAAATTCTAAGTTATTTGGAGGAATTACCAGTAGGTAAAAGGGTCAGTGTTCGTAGTATTTCCAATCATCTGGGAGTCAGTGATGGAACGGCCTATCGCGCTATCAAGGAAGCTGAAAATCGTGGAATTGTAGAGACTCGTCCCCGTAGTGGAACAATTCGCGTTAAATCGCAGAAAGTTGCTATCGAAAGATTAACATTTGCAGAAATTGCAGAAGTAACTTCTTCTGAGGTGTTAGCTGGACAGGAAGGACTTGATAGAGAATTTAGTAAGTTCTCTATTGGTGCTATGACCGAACAAAACATCTTATCCTATCTTCATGATGGGGGACTCTTGATTGTCGGAGACCGAACCCGTATTCAGTTGTTAGCCTTGGAAAATGAAAATGCAGTTCTAGTTACAGGTGGATTTCAGGTCCATGATGATGTGCTTAAACTGGCTAATCAAAAAGGGATTCCTGTTCTAAGAAGTAAGCATGATACCTTTACCGTTGCGACCATGATCAATAAAGCCTTGTCAAATGTTCAAATCAAGACAGATATTTTGACAGTTGAGAAGCTTTATCGTCCAAGTCATGAATATGGTTTTCTGAGAGAGACTGACACAGTCAAAGATTATTTGGACTTAGTACGTAAGAGTCGAAGCAGTCGTTTTCCAGTTATTAACCAACATCAGGTTGTCGTTGGAGTTGTAACTATGAGAGATGCGGGCGATAAGTCACCAAGTACTACAATTGATAAGGTCATGTCTCGTAGTCTATTTTTGGTTGGATTATCGACAAATATTGCCAATGTGAGTCAACGGATGATTGCTGAAGACTTTGAAATGGTACCAGTTGTTCGAAGCAATCAAACTTTGCTTGGCGTTGTAACCAGACGAGATGTCATGGAGAAGATGAGCCGTTCTCAAGTTTCTGCTTTACCAACTTTTTCTGAGCAGATTGGACAAAAGCTCTCTTATCACCATGATGAAGTAGTGATTACAGTGGAACCCTTTATGCTAGAAAAAAATGGAGTTTTGGCTAATGGTGTTTTGGCAGAAATTCTGACCCATATGACCCAAGATTTGGTTGTGAATAGCGGAAGAAATTTAATAATAGAGCAGATGCTGATCTACTTTTTGCAGGCTGTTCAGATAGATGATATATTGCGCATTCAAGCACGCATTATCCACCATACTAGACGATCAGCTATTATTGATTATGATATTTATCATGGTCATCAGATTGTTTCAAAAGCAAATGTAACCGTTAAAATTAATTAGAAACTAGGAGAAAAAATGATAACATTAAAATCAGCTCGTGAAATCGAAGCTATGGACAAGGCTGGTGATTTTCTAGCAAGTATTCATATCGGCTTACGTGATTTGATTAAGCCTGGCCTAGATATGTGGGAAGTTGAAGAATACGTTCGCCGTCGTTGTAAGGAAGAAAACTTCCTTCCGCTTCAGATTGGGGTTGACGGTGCAATGATGGACTATCCTTATGCTACTTGCTGCTCTCTTAATGATGAAGTAGCTCATGCTTTCCCTCGTCATTACATCTTGAAAGATGGTGATTTGCTCAAAGTTGATATGGTTTTGGGAGGCCCAATTGCTAAATCTGACCTGAATGTCTCAAAATTAAACTTCAACAATGTGGAGCAGATGAAAAAATACACTCAGAGCTACTCTGGTGGTCTAGCAGACTCTTGTTGGGCTTATGCTGTTGGTACACCGTCCGAAGAAGTGAAAAACTTGATGGATGTAACCAAAGAAGCTATGTACAAGGGAATCGAGCAAGCTGTCGTTGGGAACCGTATTGGTGATATCGGTGCGGCTATTCAAGAATACGCTGAAAGTCGTGGTTACGGTGTAGTGCGTGATTTGGTTGGTCATGGTGTTGGCCCAACCATGCACGAAGAACCAATGGTTCCTAACTATGGTATTGCAGGTCGAGGACTCCGTCTTCGTGAAGGAATGGTCTTGACTATTGAACCAATGATCAATACAGGTGACTGGGAAATTGATACAGATATGAAGACTGGTTGGGCGCATAAGACCATTGATGGTGGCCTATCTTGTCAATATGAACACCAATTTGTCATTACGAAAGATGGACCTGTTATCTTGACTAGTCAAGGCGAAGAAGGAACTTATTAATAAACAGTGAAAAGGCTACTGGAAGTTTATTTTGATAAAAAATCCAGTAGATCTTTTTATAATAAAACGCATTGTATCAAGTTTTAACTAGCTGATATGATGTGTTTTTCTGATTTTAAGATTCTTATCTCAATTTCTTGTTCTGTATTACGATTTCATACTCAATGAAAATCAAAGAGCAAACTAGGAAGCTAGCCGCAAGCTGTACTTGAGTACGGTAAGGAGACGCTGACGTGGTTTGAAGAGATTTTCGAAGAGTATCAAAAATAAAATTCTTCTAAAATGATACACTTCAGGTTAAAAAAATGGCATTTCAGATTTTCTGGTTCAGAAATAGCTATCACTATGATATAATTATTTTATGATTATTACTATTCCTATAAAAAACCAAAAAGATATTGGCACACCATCTGATTCAGTCGTGGTTCTCGGCTATTTTGATGGTATACACAAGGGGCATCAAGAATTATTTCGTGTTGCCAATAAGGCTGCGAGAAAGGATTTATTGCCTATCGTCGTTATGACCTTTAATGAATCTCCAAAGATTGCTTTAGAGCCTTATCATCCTGACCTATTTTTGCATATTTTGAATCCTGCTGAACGTGAGAGAAAATTAAAACGCGAAGGTGTAGAAGAATTATATCTCCTTGATTTTAGTAGTCAATTCGCTAGTCTCACGGCAGAAGAATTTTTTGCGACTTATATCAAGGCTATGAATGCCAAAATTATTGTTGCAGGTTTTGATTATACATTTGGCTCTGACCAAAAAACAGCAGAAGATTTAAAGGATTACTTTGATGGAGAAGTTATCATTGTTCCACCTGTAGAAGATGAGAAAGGAAAGATTAGTTCAACACGTATCCGTCAAGCTATTTTAGACGGAAATGTGAAAGAAGCAGGAGAACTTTTGGGGGCACCGCTTCCATCAAGAGGCATGGTGGTTCATGGCAATGCTCGTGGTCGTACGATTGGTTATCCGACAGCGAATTTGGTGCTTTTAGACCGTACTTATATGCCAGCAGATGGTGTTTATGTCGTTGATGTTGAGATTCAACGACAGAAGTATCGTGCTATGGCTAGTGTCGGGAAAAACGTGACCTTCGATGGAGAAGAAGCACGTTTTGAAATCAATATTTTTGATTTTAATCAAGATATTTATGGTGAAACAGTCATAGTTTATTGGCTTGATCGCATTCGAGATATGACCAAATTTGATTCTATTGATCAATTAGTGGAGCAGTTAAAGGCTGATGAAGAAGTAGCACGGAATTGGTCTTAAGAGCTTAAATAAACAAAAAGAGGTTGTCTGTGACCTGAAAGATAGATGATTTAGTCTAACTTCTGAGGTCACTACACTACCTCTTTTTATTCTTTTTCAAAGGTAAATCCTTCTCCTAGGATTTCATGGGCTTCTGTAATAGTGATAAAGGCTTGAGGATCGATTCGATGAATCATTTCCTTCATTTTAACAATTTCATTTCTTCCGACAATACAGTAGATGATTTTCAAATCTTTTTGACTATAGTAACCTTGCCCTGAGATAAAAGTAACACCTCTTCCTAGGTCATCATTAATAGCCTTAGCAAGTTGGTCAGGACGTTTGGTAATAATCATAAATCCTTTACCTGCGTATCCTCCTTCTCCAATCAAATCAATCACTCGGGATACAATGAAAGTAAAGAGCAGAGTGTAAGTAACCAATCTTAAATCCTTAAAAATAAGGAGAATGAGCATGAGAATACAAAAATCTAAGATAAAAAGCAGTTTCCCCATGGAGAAATGAGTGTATTTGTTGAGGATACGGGCTAGAATATCAGTTCCACCCGTTGTGCCTCCAGCATTAAAGATAATTCCAAGACCAATCCCTAACAGAATTCCAGCGATGAGGGAAGTGATTAGTAAATCACCTTGAAGATCAATATGAAGAGGAATACGCTCAAAAAAAGCTAACCAGGCAGATAAAGCCAAGGTTCCGAGCAAACTAGAATAGAGAGATCTTGCTCCAAATATTTTCCAAGCTAGGATGAATAGAGGAATATTAATCAGCAGATTCATGAGGGAAACAGGAATTTCAAAAAGATAAAAGGTAATAAGAGTAATGCCTGTAGCCCCTCCTTCGAAGAGATGATGGGGAACTACAAAATAGGTTAGACCAAAAGCATAAATACCAGCACCTAGTAAAATAGTTAAAATGGGATAGATTTTTTTAATCATAGGACACCTCTTTTCTTATAAGTTGATTATATCAAATTTTTAAGGAAAATTTGATTGACTCCATTAGGATTTTTAATCTTTTTTTGATATAATTAAAAGTAAGAAAACCAATCTGAATCCTAAAATAGAAAGATTGATACTATGACAAAAATTAAGATTGTTACCGATTCATCTGTTACTATTGAGCCAGAATTAGTAAAGCAATTAGATATCACGGTAGTTCCTCTATCTGTAATGATTGATAATGTTGTTTATTCGGATGCCGATTTAAAAGAAGAAGGTAAATTTCTTCACTTGATGCAAGAAGCTAAGAATCTTCCGAAAACAAGTCAACCACCTGTAGGTGTTTTCGCTGAAGTTTTTGAAGACTTGTGCAAGGATGGCAGTCAGATTCTTGCTATTCATATGTCCCATGCTCTTTCAGGTACTGTAGAAGCAGCGCGTCAAGGTGCTAGTTTATCTACTGCCGACGTGACGGTGATTGACAGTTCCTTCACTGACCAAGCCTTAAAATTCCAAGTTGTCGAAGCTGCTAAATTGGCACAAGAAGGCAAAGATATGGAGGAAATTCTGTCTCATGTAGAAGAAGTAAAAAACCACACAGAGCTCTATATTGGCGTTTCTACTCTAGAAAATCTAGTAAAAGGTGGACGAATTGGCCGTGTAACTGGATTGTTGAGCTCACTTCTCAATATACGTGTTGTCATGCAGATGAAGGACCATGAATTGCAACCAATGGTTAAAGGGCGTGGAGCTAAAACTTTTAAAAAATGGTTGGATGAGTTGATAACATTGCTCTCTGACCGTTCTGTAGCAGAGATTGGAATTTCATATTCTGGTAGTTCTGATTGGGCAAAAGAGATGAAAGACAATTTGCAACCTTATGTTGAAAAGCCAATTTCTGTTTTGGAAACGGGTTCCATTATTCAAACGCACACGGGTGAGAACGCTTGGGCTATTTTAGTTCGTTACAACTCCTAAAAAAATAAAGAAAATGCGAATAAATAGCATTTTTAACTTGACCTAGAAGGGATTTTAGGATATGATTATAGTTGTTAATTAGAAATTAATTTGGAGGAATCATTAACATGGCAAACAAACAAGATTTGATCGCTAAAGTAGCAGAAGCTACAGAATTGACTAAGAAAGACTCAGCAGCAGCAGTTGAAGCTGTATTCGCAGCAGTAGCTGACTACCTTGCAGCTGGTGAAAAAGTTCAATTGATCGGTTTTGGTAACTTTGAAGTTCGTGAGCGTGCTGCACGTAAAGGTCGCAACCCACAAACTGGTAAAGAAATCACAATTGCAGCTTCTAAAGTTCCAGCATTCAAAGCTGGTAAAGCTCTTAAAGACGCTGTTAAATAATCAGCCTTTAAAAAGCCTATCATATCAAGCATTTGAGCTTGTGTGACAGGCTTTTTTTGTGTATAGGGGACAAAATCTGAATTAGCTGGTGACAGAAAAGATCTTTTAAATACAGGCTGATTTAATTTGCGTAGCAGAAATCATACAAATAAACTTGATTATAGTACAATAGGATATGAATTATTAAGAAAGTTGGTTCTTTATTGGAAACGATAATATTTTCAATCTCCGTTTTTTTAGCAGGGGTCTTGTCCTTCTTTTCTCCCTGTATTTTTCCTCTGTTACCAGTTTATGCTGGGATTTTGCTGGATGATCAGGAAAGCGCAAAAAGTTTTTCTTTGTTTGGGAGAAAGGTTCTCTGGTCAGGTTTGATTCGAACACTTTGCTTTATCGCAGGTATCTCTCTCATTTTCTTTATTCTAGGATTTGGTGCTGGTTACTTTGGTAATATTCTCTATGCCAATTGGTTTCGCTATACCATGGGAACAATTATTATCATTTTAGGCCTTCACCAGATGGAAATTTTTCATTTTAAGAAATTAGAGGTTCAAAAAAGCTTTACCTTTAAAAAATCAGATTCTAATCGTAATTGGTCAGCTTTTTTACTTGGTATTACCTTTAGCTTTGGTTGGACGCCTTGTATTGGTCCAGTTTTAAGTTCTGTTTTAGCGCTTGCGGCTTCTGGAGGCAATGGCGCCTGGCAAGGAGCTATCTATACTCTTATTTACACTCTGGGGATGGCCATTCCTTTCTTGGTCTTGGCTCTAGCTTCTGGTGTAGTGATGCCTTATTTTAGTAAAATCAAACGTCATATGATGTTACTGAAGAAAATTGGTGGTTTCCTTATTATTTTAATGGGAATTTTGTTACTATTAGGACAGGTAAATGTTCTAGCTGGAATTTTTGAATAAAGGAGAAAAAGATGAAAAAAATAATGTTTGCTGGTTTAAGCCTCTTGTCAGTAGTTGTATTGATGGCCTGTGGTGAGGAAGAAACTAAAAAAACTCAAGCTCCACAACAATCCCCAAAACAGCAACAACAAACGCCTGTACAACAAATTGCTGTTGGAAAAGATGCGCCAGACTTTACCTTGCAATCTATGGATGGCAAAGAAGTCAAGTTATCTGATTATAAGGGGAAAAAAGTCTATTTGAAGTTTTGGGCTTCATGGTGTGGTCCATGTAAGAAAAGTATGCCTGAGTTGATGGAATTAGCTGCAAAACCAGATCGCGATTTCGAAATTCTTAGTGTCATTGCACCAGGAATTCAAGGTGAAAAAACTGTCGAGCAATTCCCACAATGGTTCCAAGAACAAGGATATAAAGATATCCCAGTTCTTTATGATACCAAGGCCACAACCTTCCAAGCTTATCAAATTCGAAGCATTCCTACAGAATATCTAATTGATAGTCAAGGAAAGATTGGAAAGATTCAATTTGGTGTTATCAGCAACGCGGATGCAGAAGCAGCCTTTAAAGAAATGGACTAGAATAGATAAAAATCTGATTACAATATGTAGTCAGATTTTTTTAGAAAATTATTTTATAAATATTCACAAATTTCCTATATTTATGGTAAAATAGAATCATCATTTTGTTTTGGAGTCAAAGATGAATATATTTAGAACAAAGAATGTAAGTTTGGATAAAACGGAGATGCACAGGCATTTGAAGTTATGGGATTTGATTTTGCTGGGTATCGGAGCCATGGTGGGGACAGGCGTCTTTACAATTACAGGTACTGCAGCTGCAACACTTGCTGGTCCAGCGCTAGTGATTTCAATCGTTATTTCTGCCTTATGTGTAGGATTATCAGCCCTTTTTTTTGCAGAATTTGCCTCACGAGTACCTGCTACAGGTGGTGCTTACAGTTATCTATATGCTATTTTAGGAGAATTTCCAGCTTGGTTGGCTGGCTGGTTAACCATGATGGAGTTCATGACAGCCATATCTGGTGTGGCTTCGGGTTGGGCAGCTTATTTTAAAGGATTGCTCTCTCAATACGGGATAGCCCTTCCTCAGGCTTTAAATGGTACCTTTAATCCTCAAGCAGGGACGTTTGTTGATTTATTACCTATTCTTGTATTGGCATTAGTGACATCGCTTGTTTTACTCAATGCTAAAGCAGCTTTACGATTTAATTCGATTCTAGTTATTTTGAAATTTTCCGCTTTAGCTCTCTTTGTTTTAGTAGGAATTTGGCATATTAAGCTTGATAATTGGAGCAATTTTGCTCCTTATGGTTTTGGACAAATATATGGCGCTAGTACTGGTATTATGGCTGGTGCCTCCTTAATGTTCTTCGGATTTTTAGGCTTCGAATCCATCTCTATGGCTGTAGATGAAGTCAAGACTCCTCAAAAAAATATTCCTAGAGGAATTGTCTTATCGCTTTCTATCGTAACCATTCTTTATGCCTTGGTGACGCTTGTCTTGACTGGTGTGGTTCACTATAGTCATCTAAATGTCGATGATGCCGTTGCCTTTGCTCTTCGTAGCGTTGAGATTGGTTGGGCAGCTAACTATGTGTCATTAGTGGCTATCTTGACCTTGATTACGGTTTGTATCTCGATGACCTATGCCCTATCACGTATGATTTACAGTTTAGCGCGTGACGGCTTAATGCCTGCTGTATTTAAAGAACTAACCAAGACAAGTAAGGTACCCAAAAACGCTACTATCTTGACAGGTCTAGCTTCAGCAGTAGCAGCAGGAATGTTCCCACTTGCTAGTATCGCATCCTTCTTAAATATTTGTACCCTAGCCTACTTGATTATGCTAGCTTACGGTCTGATTCGCTTACGGAGAGAAAAGGGGATGCCCAAAGCTGGAGAATTTAAAACACCATTGGTACCCTTATTACCGATTTTATCAATCATTATTTGTCTATCATTTATGTTGCAGTATAATATGGAAACCTGGATTGCTTTCCTCATTGCTTTGTTGATAGGAAGTATTATTTACTTTACTTATGGTTATAAGCATTCTACCATAGAAGAATAATACTCTTCGAAAATCAAATTCAAACCACGTCAGCTTCGCCTTGCCGTATATATGTGACTGACTTCGTCAGTCTTATCTACAACCTCAAAACAGTGTTTTGAGCAACCTGCGGCTAGCTTCCTAATTTGCTCTTTGATTTTCATTGAGTATATAAAGTGAGAATCTGTTGAGTTGTTGAAATTCAGCAGATTTTTATATGTGAAAGAAATTTTCAAATTTTTTCTAAAAATAGCTTGACAGATTAAATTTTTAGGAGTAGAATGTTTACCAGTTAATTAAATAGTTAAGGGGTTATCCATGAAAAAACAAAGTTTATTTTTAGTATTGTTAAGTGTCTTTCTTTTGTGTTTAGGGGCTTGTGACCAAAAGGAAAGTCAGACTGGGAAAGGGATGAAAATTGTAACCAGTTTTTACCCTGTCTATGCTATGGTCAAGGAAGTATCTGGAGATTTGAATAATGTTCGAATGATTCAGTCAAGTAGCGGAATTCACTCCTTTGAACCTTCAGCGAATGACATTGCAGCCATCTATGATGCAGATGTCTTTGTTTATCATTCTCATACGCTCGAATCTTGGGCAGGAAGTCTGGATCCAAATCTAAAAAAATCTAAAGTTAAGGTTTTAGAGGCTTCTGAAGGAATGACATTGGAACGTGTCCCTGGTCTAGAAGATGTGGAAGCAGGTGATGGAGTTGATGAAAAAACGCTCTATGACCCTCACACTTGGCTAGATCCTGAAAAAGCTGGCGAAGAAGCTCAGATTATCGCTGATAAACTTTCAGAGGTGGATAGTGAGCATAAAGAAACTTACCAGAAAAATGCGCAAGCCTTTATCAAAAAAGCTCAAGAATTGACTAAGAAATTCCAGCCTAAATTTGAAAAAGCGAGTCAGAAGACTTTTGTAACACAGCATACAGCTTTTTCTTATCTTGCTAAGAGATTTGGATTAAATCAACTTGGAATCGCTGGTATCTCTCCTGAACAAGAACCAAGTCCAAGACAACTGACAGAAATTCAGGAATTTGTTAAAACCTATAAGGTTAAGACGATTTTTACAGAAAGTAACGCTTCTTCAAAAGTAGCGGAAACTCTTGTCAAATCAACAGGTGTGGGCCTTAAAACTCTGAATCCTTTAGAGGCAGACCCACAAAATGACAAGACTTACCTAG
>NZ_CAUQCP010000024.1:0-33141 GCF_963516575.1 uncultured Streptococcus sp. | reverse complement strand
CAAAGATGATTTGGTATTGACCTGAGTTAAAGAAAGCACCTTGAACTTTTTCCAAGTTCTCAATCACTTCTTTATTGATTTTTCCTTCATCTTTGACCATGACACGAAGACGAGTCGCACAGTGGGCAACACTGTTGACATTTTCACGTCCGCCCAAGGCATCGATGACTTTTTTTGCAATTTCCTGATTGTTCATTTGCAAAAATCTCCTTATATAAAATTTTGTTCTTGTTTGAAAGCGATTTTATTCGCCCTACGACTATTATTTTATCATGTTTTAGAAATATGTCAAGCGTTTTGCAGAAAAAATATTCTATCCACTTAGTTGGCTCGCTTTAAGTTGATTGTTTTTGACTGTTTTATCAGGTATTCCTAAAAAAGATAAGTTTGAAATCTTGGTTAAAAGGGTTTTGTTTCATTATCTTTCATATTTTTTTGAAAATGTGATTGATTTCCTGCATTCATTTTATGATAAACGTTTGACAGTTTTTTCTCTTTTTTAACATAAAAGGCTTGCATTTTTTATCGAAAACGGTTACTATTAGAAGTGATAAGATTTTTGGAGGAATGAATGAATGGAATGGACAACTGAGCGTCGTTACAGACTTTATCAAGATTGGACGCAAGAAGAAATTCAACATATAAAGGAAAATATGGCTCAATCTCCATGGCATACTCATTACCATGTTGAGCCAAAAACAGGACTTCTCAACGATCCAAATGGCTTTTCCTACTTTGATGGGAAGTGGGTTGTTTTTTATCAAAACTTTCCTTTTGGTGCAGCCCACGGTTTGAAATCTTGGGTTCAATTGGAAAGCGAGGACTTAGTTCACTTTAGAGAAACTGGAGTCAAAGTTTTTCCTGATACTCCATTAGATAGCCACGGTGCCTACTCTGGTTCTGCCATGCAATTTGGCGATAACTTGTTCTTATTTTATACAGGAAATGTCCGCGATGAAAACTGGATCCGTCACCCTTACCAGATTGGTGCTTTGATGGACAAGGATGGCAAGATTACAAAGATTGATAAGATCTTGATCGACCAGCCAGCAGACTCAACTGACCACTTCCGCGATCCGCAAATTTTTAATTTTAAAGGTCAATATTATGCCATCGTCGGTGGACAAGACTTGGAGAAAAAAGGCTTCGTCCGTCTCTACAAGGCTGTTGACAATGACTACACAAACTGGCAAGTAGTTGGCAATCTTGACTTTGCTAACGACCGCACTGCCTACATGATGGAATGTCCAAATCTGGTCTTTGTAGGAGAGCAACCTGTCCTTCTCTACTGCCCACAAGGATTGGATAAAAAAGTTCTAGACTACGACAATATCTATCCAAATATGTATAAGATTGGGGCTTCCTTTGACCCTGAAAATGCTAAAATGGTAGATGTATCTCAACTTCAAAACATGGACTATGGTTTCGAAGCCTATGCAACTCAAGCCTTCAACGCTCCTGATGGACGTGCTCTAGCTGTTAGCTGGCTTGGTTTACCTGATGTTTCATATCCATCTGACCGTTTTGACCACCAAGGAACCTTCTCTTTGGTCAAGGAACTCACTATCAAAGACGGCAAGCTCTACCAATACCCAGTCGCAGCCATCAAGGACCTTCGTGCTTCTGAAGAACCTTTCTCAAACCGTTCTAAAACCAAGAACACTTACGAACTTGAACTCAACTTGGAAGCAAATAGCCAGAGCGAGATTGTCTTACTGGCTGATCAAGAAGGCAAGGGACTTTCCATCAACTTTGACCTTGTAAATGGTCAAGTGACAGTAGATCGTAGCCAGGCTGGTGAACAGTATGCCCAAGAATTTGGAACAACTCGTTCTTGCCCAATCGATAACCAATCTACTACTGCTACGATTTTCATCGATAACTCTGTCTTTGAAATTTTCATCAATAAAGGAGAAAAAGTATTTTCTGGTCGTGTCTTCCCACATGCGGACCAAAATGGGATCCTGATTAAATCTGGAAACCCAACTGGAACTTACTATGAATTAGATTATGGTCGCAAAACTAACTGATGTCGCCAAACTTGCAGGCGTCAGCCCTACTACCGTTTCTCGGGTTATCAATAAAAAAGGCTATTTATCAGAAAAAACCATTCAAAAGGTCAATGAAGCCATGCGAGAATTGGGCTATAAACCCAACAACCTAGCTCGTAGTCTGCAAGGAAAATCGGCTAAATTAATCGGCTTGATTTTCCCCAATATTTCTAATGTTTTCTATGCAGAATTGATTGATAAGCTGGAACACCAACTCTTCAAAAATGGTTACAAGACCATCATCTGCAACAGTGAGCACGATTCTGAGAAGGAACGCGAATACATCGAAATGTTGGAAGCCAATCAGGTGGACGGCATCATTTCTGGTAGTCACAACTTGGGAATTGAAGACTACAATCGTGTGACGGCACCGATTATTTCCTTCGACCGAAACCTATCACCAGATATCCCTGTCGTTTCCTCTGACAACTATGCTGGTGGAGTTCTTGCCGCCCAGACCTTGGTCAAGACAGGAGCCCAGTCTATCATCATGATTACAGGGAATGACAATTCTAATTCGCCGACTGGACTGCGCCACGCTGGTTTTGCATCTGTACTCCCAAAAGCACCTATTATCAATGTTTCCAGTGACTTTTCTCCCGTCAGAAAAGAAATGGAAATCAAGAATATCTTAACTCGACAAAAACCAGATGCCATTTTCGCTTCGGATGATTTGACTGCTATTCTAGTCATTAAAATTGCTCAGGAACTGGGAATTTCTGTACCAGAAGAGCTCAAGGTCATTGGCTATGATGGGACTTACTTTATCGAGAATTACTATCCTCAACTGGCGACCATCAAGCAACCCTTGGAAGAGATTGCCTGCCTCACTGTTGACCTACTCTTGCAAAAAATCGAAGGCAAGGAAGTTGCCACAACAGGCTACTTTTTACCAGTTACACTACTACCAGGAAAAAGTATTTAATACTCTTCGAAAATCTCTTCAAACCACGTCAGCGTCGCCTTACCGTAGATATATGTAACTGACTTCGTCAGTCTTATCTACAACCTCAAAGCAGTGCTTTGAGCAGCCTACGGCTAGCTTCCTAGTTTGCTCTTTGATTTTCATTGAGTATAAGCACAAGAAAACTCAGACCAATTCGTCTGAGTTTTTTTATGATCTTAAGTTTTCGAGATAGCGCTGGGCAGTCTCTAAGTTAAAGGTTTTATCTGCAATAAGGCGCTCGACTAGGGGAGCTACCTCGGATTCACTGGCACCTGCAAGAAGTGCCAAGGATTTGGCCTGCAATTTCATATGTCCCTGCTGAATACCCGTACTCACCAAGGCTTTGAGGGCTGCAAAATTTTGGGCAAGCCCGATAGACACGATAAGCTGGGCTAATTCTTTGGCAGAAGGATTTCCCAGTAATTCATGACTGAGGGCTACACGAGGGTTGAGACCGATAGAGCCACCCTTGGTCGCTACAGGCATGGGCAGGGTCATCTCACCGACCAATTCTTCTCTTTCAAGGTCCAGCGTCCATTGACTAAGACCTTGATAACTGCCATCTCGACTGGCAAAAGCATGAGCTCCCGCCTCAATGGCACGCCAGTCATTACCAGTGGCAATCAAAATAGCATCAATACCGTTAAAAATTCCTTTATTATGAGTAGCAGCTCGATAAGGATCAGCATTCGCAAACTGACTAGCCAAGGCTATCTTCTCTGCAATTTCTCGTCCTTGATCCTTTTGGCGGCTCAAGTAGCGAAAAGCGACGCGACAGCTTGCAGTCACTAGAGAATCGGTCGCGTAGTTGGATAGGATTCCCATGAGACTCTGTCCCTGACTGAGTTCTTCTAAGACTGGTTTCAAGGCTTCCAGCATGGTGTTGAGCATATTGGCACCCATGGCTTCCTGGGTATCGACATGGAGATAGACAACGAGAAAGTCTGTTTCGCCTTTGAGCTGTTCTACATGTAAATCACTCGCCCCACCTCCACGTTTAACGATAGAAGGATAGGCTTGATTGGCAAGTTCCAAAAGTTCGGCTTTCTTGCTGGCAATCTTCTCTTGCGCTTGTTCAGGATTAGCAACTTGATAAAGAGCTACCTGCCCAATCATCTGGCGCTCATGGACTTGAGCGTTAAAACCACCTGCTCGCTTGATGATTTTGCTGGCATAGCTGGCCGCAGCAACCACTGAGGGTTCTTCTGTCACATAGGGAACTGTGTATTCCTGACCATTGACAAGAACCTCTGGAACCAGCGAATAAGGCAGTGAAAAAGTCCCCACTACATTCTCACTCAGCTGGTCTGCGACAGTCAAGCTAATTTGTTCATCCTGCTCCAAACTCTCTTGCCTCTCGGGACTAAGGAGCGCCTGAGCTTTTAACAGCTCGAGGCGCTCTTGGTATGATTTTTTAGAAAATCCATTCCAACTTATCTTCATTATTTTTCAACCTTGCTATAACGGCGTTGGTGGTCGAGAATTTCAACCAAGGCAAAATCTTGATTTTCATAGCCAGCAAACTGGGCAGAATTTGTTTCATATAAGTCTACTTCCTCAAAGAAGACTTTTTCATAGTCTGCAACAGATAGGGCAGTTCTTTGGTTTAGCTTGTTCAAGCGGTCTTTATCTAGATAAGCTTCATATCCTTCAACCAATTCACCACTGAAGAATTCAGCCACGGCACCACTTCCGTAACTATAAAGAGCGATTTTATCCCCAGCCTTCAAGCTATCTGTATTTTCCAAGAGAGACAAAAGTCCAAGGAAAAGTGAACCTGTATAGATATTCCCCACCTTTTGACTGTAGAGAATAGACTGGTCAAAATGATTTTGCAAGAGGTCTTTTTTCTCTTGAGGCAAGTTCTTATCCATGATTTTTTTCAAGCCTTTTAGCGCTAATTTAGGATAAGGCAAGTGGAAGCAAACAGCCGCAAAATCATCTAAGGTAAGCTGGTAGCGTTTTTGGTATTCAAGCCAAGTCGTTTTCAAACTATCCAAGTATTGTTGGGTAGAATAAACACCATTTACATACGGAGTAGTCGAGTAATTTGGACGCCAGAAATCCATGATGTCACGCGTTTGAGCTACATTGTCATTATTAAAAGTCATAATGCGTGGATTTTGTGTAATCAACATAGCCACACTTCCAGCTCCCTGAGTTGGTTCTCCTGGAGTTTCAATACCGTATTTGGCAATATCGCTAGCGATGACCAAGACCTTGGACTCTGGAGAATTTTCCACATGTAATTTGGCATAATGAAGGGCAGCTGTAGCTCCATAGCAGGCTTCTTTAATCTCGAAACTACGAGCAAAGGGCTGGATACCCAACAATCCATGCACAAAGACAGCAGCAGCCTTGCTCTGGTCAATTCCTGACTCGGTAGCCACGATGACCATATCAATTTCTGCTCTTTCTTGCTCAGTTAAAATAGAGTCACTAGCACTGGCTGCCAAGGTCACGATATCTTCAGTTAGGGGCGCAATACTCAATTCTTCGAGTAAGAGTCCTTTGCTTAATTTTTCAGGGTCAATTCCCCTCGCTTCTGCTAAGTCTTGTAATTTCAAGACATATTGACTGGTCGCAAAACCAATCTTATCAATACCGATTGTCATATTTACCTCTGTTTTATCATTCATGTAAAAAATCGTTCATTACTATTTTATCACAAATGGCAGTAAAATAGAGAAAAAAGACTTGATTCACCAAATCAAGTCCCTTATTACTTTAACTATTTTGCGGTTTTCGTAAGTGAGAATAAAGTCTGAGAATCACTGTTCCACTAGCCATTCCAATGGAAATGACCAGAGCAAGCATGACAACCAAGGTTGCACTGGCAATGGCATGACTGTAATCCCCCGTCACAAAAAAGGCAGTTGTCCGATAAGAAAGATAACCTGGAACCAAAGGTGCCAAAATTGCCAAGATAAAGACCACAGCTGGTGTCTTGTAAAGAATACTTAAAATCTGGCTGATACAAGAACCGATAATAGCCGCAATGAAGGTAGCTACAATGATATTAGTCGGCTCTTTAAGGCAGAGATAGATTAGCCAGACAGTCATGCCCAAAATCCCTCCAGGTAAAAGCATGGAGCGTTGCACATTGAGTACGATTAAAAAAGTGATAATAGCAAGAAGACTTGCTGCTGCTTGTAATAAAAAGGTTGTTAGTGTCATATTAGTTCATCAATACCAAGGCGACAGAAGTTCCTGCCCCTAAAGCAAGGGTAATGAGCAGGGATTCAAACATCTTACTCATACCAGAGTTTATGTGGTTGGTCATAATATCCCGAACCGCATTGGTCAAGGCAATTCCTGGTACAAACGGCATGACCGCACCAGCTATAATCAAATCTGCCGTTGAAGGAAAACCTGTGTAGCGAGCCCAAAACTGGGCTATCATTCCAAAGACAAAGGCTCCAGCAAAGGCTGTCACAAAAGGAATTCGGATAAACTTCTCCACATAGAGGGAAAAAGCAAAACCAAATAAGGTAGCCACTCCTGCCCCAAGTGCGTCATAGATATTTCCGCTGAACATAACCGAAAAGAAAGGAGCACTAAAGGTCGCAGCCATAGTTACCTGCAACTTGGTATAGGGAAGGGATTGAGCTTGCAAGGTCGTCAATTGCTGGAAGGCTGTCTCTAAATCAATCTGCCCCTCAACCAGCTGACGAGAAATCTGATTCACATCGCAGACTTTTTCGATGTTATAAGAAGAGGAGGTCACACGCTTCATTCGCGAAATATTGGTATTTTCAATCGAGAAAAAGATAGCGGCAGGCATGGCAAGAACATTACAATCCACAATCCCCTGCGAATGCGCAATACGAATCATAGTATCTTCTACGCGATGAATCTCTGAACCACTTTTGAGAAGAATGGTTCCTGCTAGCATAATCACATCAATAACTGCATTTAATTCTTTTGACTCTTCCATGCTTGCCTCCTTTTATCAACTCCCTCTATTCTATCACAAATCTGGAGTCAAAAAAAATCTTTGCCATGAAATCATGACAAAGATTCGTTTAATCACGTGAATTTTCGTGGTTGCCTTCACTACTTGACTGAGTAGTAGGCGCATTCCCTCGTTGATTTCCTTGTTGGTTGCCCTGACTTGGTGTTGTAGTAGAACCTTGGTTTCCACGTTGGACTGGTGCTGATGATGACGTTGACGGCGGTGTTTTTGGCTTGTAAATTGAAATCTTGACACGCGTCTTAGTCAAATCAACCTTTTCACCTGCTTTTGGACTCTGTTCAACGACTGTACCTTCAGCAGTTCCAGCGGGAGCTGTCGACACTTCTACAACTTCAATATTGGCTTCTTTAATACCGACAATTTGAACGAGATTGTTTTTAGTAAATTCAAGACTAGATCCCGTATAACTTGGCATAGCAACGCTGGTTACTTTCTTAGCAACGGTTAAGGTAATCGTTGATGCCTTGCTCAAATCATAGGTTGTTCCAGCAGCTGGACTCTGTCTGAGAACAGTTCCTGCTTCGCTCTCGCTTGATTCTTCTTCCTCGATCTTGATGAGATTTTCAGGAACCTTCTTCTGCTTGAGTTCTGCGATAACATCTGTTGATTTACGGCCGATATAATTGCTCAATTGGAAGGATTGCTTGCCTGATGAGACAACCAAATTGATTTTCGTTCCTTCTTTTCGACCAGTTCCAGCGCCAGGATCTGTACGGATAATCCGCCCCTCTTCCACCTTTTCACTAGCCTCTGTCTTCTCCTCGCCAATCTCAAAATTGGCTTTCTTGAGGGTTTCCTTGGCCTCCGCAACTGTCTGACCTGCCACATCCGGAATGGCAATGGTTGCAGGAGTTCTAGATAATATCCAAATAAGAGAAGCTGCTACCAATACAATGCTGGCCAACAAAATCATATAGCGAACTCTAAATTTCCGTTTCTTAACAGGCTTGGTTACGTAATTGTCTTCTGAAACCTGCTGACTCGGCTTGGCAGCCTGTGGTTTCGGACTTTGTGTTTGCACCTTAGGAATCGAGGTCAAGGTACCCTGGGATACTTTTGGTAGAGTCTTGGTGTCCGCCTTAGTTGCATCGTCAAAGACCAGCTTTGGTTCATTGCGACGATTATAAGATAAACTACTCGACAAATCCACATACATTTCAGCGACTGATTTGTAGCGATCTGTCAATTTCTTAGCAGTTGCCTTGATAACAACATTTTCCAAAGCCTGAGGCACAGATGGATTTTCAGCTATAACCGATGGCAGTGGTTTCTGGAAATGCTGGAGGGCGATGGTCACCGCGCTATCCCCGTCATAAGGGATATGGCCTGTCAGCATCTCATAGAAGATAATCCCCATGGCATAGATATCACTTTGTACAGTCGCCTTCGAACCACGCGCCTGCTCTGGTGACAAGTAATGAACCGAACCCAGCATCGAGTTAGTCTGAGTCAGACTCGTCTCAGCAAAGGCTACTGCAATCCCAAAGTCTGTTACTTTGGCAGTCCCATCTGGTGTCAAAAGGATGTTTTGAGGTTTCAAGTCCCTGTGAACAATCCCTCTGGTATGGGCCAAACGCATGGCTAGGAGGATTTGTCCCATAATGCGGACGGCTTCTTCATTAGAGAGAGGATAGTGCTCCTTGATGTAGCGTTTGAGGTCTAGTCCAGCAACATACTCCATTGCAAGATACTGTTGACCGTCTTCCTCACCAATATCTGTTATCCGAACGATATGAGGATGGTCTAGATCTGCCATAGCTCTTGCTTCACGCTGAAAACGAGCTACAGCTATCGGGTCCGTCTGGTAGTTAGTCCTCAGGACCTTCACTGCCACTTCTTCTCCGTCTAGAATTAAATCCTTGGCCAAATAGACATCTGCCATGCCTCCTCGGCCAATTTGTTTCACAATCCGATAGCGTCCGGCAAAAATCTTGCCGATTTGGATCATTCTGCTTCCTCCTCGTTCATAGAAACAAGGGCAACCGTAATATTGTCTAAACCTCCTGCATTGTTAGCAAAACGCACCAGCGTCGCTGTTTTATCTGCCAAAGGAATATCACTGGTTACAATATCACAAATCTCACTGCCTGAAATCATGTTGGTCAAACCATCACTATTGAGCAAGAGATAGTCTCCTGGCTCAAGGGTAATCATTCCAAAATCAGGCTGAACTTCATCTTTTTGACCGATTGACTGGGTAATAATATTTTTCTGTGGATGGCTAGCTGCTTCTTCTGGTGTCAATTGACCTGCCTTGAGCAATTCATTGACCAAAGAATGGTCGCTCGTTAACTGGTGGTATTCTTCTCCACGAATCAAACCGATACGAGAATCTCCAATGTGGGCATAGATAGCTTGATTGCCAATAATAGCAACAGCCTCAAGAGTTGTTCCCATTCCTTTATAGGCATCATCTTGTCCAAGTTGATGAATCTTTTGATTTTCAATTTCTAGGTAATTGGCGAACCATTCACGCACTTCATTGACTGTATCGATTTGGGTATCAACCCAAGCTATACCTAGGTCTGTTACCGCCATTTCACTAGCGATATTCCCTGCGCGATGACCTCCCATCCCATCAGCTAAAATAATCATTGTACGTCCAGCTCTATTGACATAGTGGTTGACATAGTCTTGGTTATTTGTTCGTTTCTGACCAACATCTGTTAATAATGAAATTTCCATGTGTCAGTTCCTTCCTAATCCGATATCTTGCGAAATTGACTGATGAAGAATCCATCACTTCCATACAATTCAGGTGTAATGAGGATACAGCCGTCTTTCATGATATCCTTACATTCATGTTCTAGTTTTACCTGCTCGAACTCAGGATGACTTTCTAAAAACGCCTCAACGACTTGAAAATTCTCCTCCGAAACAATGGTACAGGTACTATAAGTTATTATACCACCTTTGCCTAGTGTTTGACAAACACTACCTAATATTTCTAGCTGAATTTCCTGCAAGGACGCGAAATCTGCCGTTTCTTTATTGTATTTGATGTCTGGTTTTCGGCGCAAAAGACCGATTCCTGAACAGGGAGCATCCACCAAAATCTTATCAAATGAATTCTGCCCAAAAAACTCATGCACCTTTCTAGCATCCAATTTTTGCCTTTGAACCCGATCTGCAACTCCCAGACGTTGAGCATTTTCTTGGATTAAGTCCAACTTATGGTCATACAAGTCCAGAGCAGTAACCTGACCTGTCGTAAGATAAGAGGCAATATGGGCTGTTTTCCCGCCAGGAGCGGCACAGGCATCTAGAACCTTCTCATTACCTTGTAAATCCAGAGTGGGAGCAACCAGCTGACTGGACTCGTCTTGGATAGTAATGGTTCCATCCGCAAACAAATCATGACCTGCAAAATGCCCTTGCTCCTTGACTAAACCAGAAGGAGACAAGGATGAATCACTGGCCTCCAACAAGGCTTTGATTTCCTCTTTTCGACTTAAATCAGTCACTCGGATGCTGGCCTTGTTGCGCACCAAAAGACTTTCAAAAATAGCTTGTGCTCGCTCTTCACCATATTCTTCCTTGAGTTTGGAAACTAGCCAAACTGGGAGAGAATAGGCAATGGAATCACGCTTGTTTTTTCGCTTGATACTAGCAATATCTGGCCAGCCTTCACGCAGAATACGACGAAGGACGGCGTTGACTAATTTTTCACTGCCTTTTTTACGGACTTTAGCTAGTTCTACCGCTTCATTGACCACAGCATGGTCTGGAATCTTATCCAGATAACGGAGTTGGTAGGCACTCATGAGAAGAAGGACATAGAGCCAACTGTCTAACTGGTCTCTGTCCTCAATAAAGTGGGATAGGTACCATTCCAGAGTTAGTTTGCGGGCTACTGTTCCGTAGACAATCTCTGTCACCAAGCCCTTGTCTGCTGCCGAAAGTTGACTCCCCTTGAGATGCTTATTTAAGGCGATATTTGAGTATGCTTGATTGATAAAGACATCCTCTAATACTGCTAGGGCTAGACTTCTAGCCGTTTCTACTTTAGTCACCAAATCGTTCTCCTACTGTCAATGTGCGTCCAACACCGTTGAGGAAGGAAGCAATGTCCATCTTAGGCTTACCAGCTGGTTGCACTTGTTTGAGGGATAGAGCCCCTTCAGCCGTTGCGACAATCAATTCTTTCTTGCCGATAGAAAGAATCTCACCTGGATTTCCCTGACCTTCTACTGGTAGAGCTTCATAAATCTTAAAGCGGTCGCCCTTAAGGAAAGTATGGGCAACAGGCCAGGGATTCATCCCACGGATTTGGTTGAAAAGTTGACGATTGCTTTTAGTCCAATCTAACTTTTCTTCCTCTGGCTGGATATTTGGCGAGAAGGTAACCTGACTTGGATCCTGCGGTTCAGGCTTAATGTCACCAGCAATGTAGGCAGGCAAAGTGTCCAAAAGCAAATCACGACCAACTAGCGCCAATTTTTCAAACAAGGTACCGACATTGTCCTCATCCGTGATAGGAATACTGCGACGAGAAATCATATCACCTGCATCCATTTCCTTAACCATTTCCATGATGGTCACACCAGCTTCCTCATCCCCTTGAATCAAGGCATAATGGATTGGCGCTCCACCACGGTGTTTTGGAAGGAGGGAAGCGTGAACATTGACAGCAAAGTCCATGCTATCAAGGAGTCTACTTGGGAGAAACTGCCCAAAAGCAGCAGTCACAATTCCATCCGCTCCTAGCTGCATAATAGTTTCCATCTCTTGACTTCCAGATAGTTTTTCAGGTTGGTAGATAGGAAGACCTGCTTCTTTGGCTGCCTGCTTGACTGGGGTTTCTTGGATAATTTTTTTACGGCCGACAGCACGGTCTGGCTGGGTCACAACAGCTAGAATTTCGTAACGGTCATCTGTCAAAAGTCCTTTTAAGACTGTTGCTGAAAAGTCGGGGGTCCCCATAAAGATTAATTTTGTCATATCTTCTCCTTCTTATAAAAATTGCTGTGGCTCATGGTCAATGCTGAGACGGAGCTCACTATTTTCCCGTTCTTGAGTCAAGGCCAAGACCTGGTTGAGGGTCGACCCCAGCTCATCTTCTAAACGGTATTTAATCAAAATCTGGTAATGATAAAGGTTGTGGGTACGAGCAATCGGTTTTGGCGTTGGGCCCAGAATGTGACTGGTATCTGACAATCCTGACCGCAAAATGTTCATGACTTCATAGGCACGTTTGACAACCTCCTCTTCTTTCTTATGAGAAAGGGTAATGCCAATGGTGAAATAGTAAGGTGGATAACCAAGTTGTCGTCTGATTCCCATTTCATAGGCATAAAAGCCTTCGTAGTCCTGATCCTTAGCAAATCTTATAGCATAATGCTGCGGATTGTAGGACTGAATCAAAACCTGACCAGCTTTTTCAGCACGGCCTGCACGGCCTGCCACCTGAGTCAAGAGCTGGAAGGTTCTCTCAGAAGAACGGAAATCAGGCAGATTCAAGGCTGTATCCGCATTTAGAACTCCGACTAGGGTCACATTGGGAAAATCCAATCCCTTGGCAATCATCTGAGTACCTAGTAAAATATCCGCTTCCCCTCGTCCAAACTGGTCAAGTAGAGCCTGATGACTGCCTTTCTTGCGCGTCGTATCCACATCCATCCGTAGAATACGTGCCTGAGGAAAGAGTTCTGCCAGCTCGTCATAAGCCTTCTGAGTTCCTGTCCCGTAGTAACGAATACTGTGACTCTTACAGTTAGGACAGACCTGAGGAATGTCCTTCGAAAAACCACAATAATGGCAGTTCATGGTCTTGGTATCCATGTGCAAGGTCAAGGAAATGTCACAGTTGGGACAAGTATCTACCGTCCCACACTCCCGACACATAACAAAGCTAGAATAACCACGACGATTGAGCATAAGAACCACCTGCTCTTTTTTAGCTAGACGGTCTTGGATAGCTTCTAGCAAAGGAGGAGTAAAGTTTGATGTCTCGTTTTGTCCAATATAGTCACGAAAGTCAACCACTTGAACCTCAGGGATCCTAGCCAAAGGATTAGCACGTTGGGTCAGACGTAAATGTTGATAGACACCTTTTCCAGCCCGAGCACGGCTTTCCAGACTAGGAGTTGCTGAACCAAGTACCAGAGCTGCTTGATTATACTGAGACCGTAAAATAGCTACCTCTCTGGCATGATAACGGGGATTGCTGTCCTGCTTATAAGTTGCTTCATGCTCCTCATCAATAATCATGACACCCAGATTTTTCAGCGGAGCAAAGATGGCTGATCTGGCACCAACCACAACTTGAGCATCTCCTCGTTCCACCTTGCGCCATTCATCATACTTTTCACCATTAGACAAGCCTGAGTGAAGAATGGCCACTTTCTCACCAAATCGAGCAATAAAACGCTCCGTCATCTGAGGAGTCAGGGAAATCTCAGGCACCAGCAAAATAGCTGTCTTGCCCTTGTCCAAGGCCCCTTGAATAATCTGCAAGTAAACCTCGGTCTTCCCACTTCCTGTAATCCCTTGAAGGAGGAAGGAAGGCTGGTAACTGCCAATAGCACTGACAACCGCATCACGCGCCTGTCTTTGCTCTGGATTCAACTCCAAAGGCTGACTTGTCTCAATGCCTTCAAAATAAGCAGCCGAGCGTTGAACTTCCTTTTGGACTATGGTAACAGCACCTTGTTTCACAAAGAAGTTGACTTGCTCCCGCGAGTAGATCTCTAACAAGCTAGCCAAGGAAGCACTCTCAGGATGAGACAGTAAATAGTCTCTCAATTCCAACTTTTTCTTGGCGCGTGTAGAAATCTCAACACCTTCTAATTGAGCAAGATTCACCTCATACCAAGACTGGGTCTTGACCTTCTTTTGATCAATTGCCTGGTATTCCAGACCAAGCAGGCCTTTTCTAGTCAAACGCATCATTTCAGCTTGCTTGCCTAAATCTAGAGAAGAAAAGGCAAGCGAATCTTCTGAACCAAACAAGCGCTCTCGGTCTTCCTGACTCAGACCTGCCAGAGGATAGAGAATCTTGTCATAGCTGGAGTTCAGAAATCCTGGTAACATAGCCTTGAGGATGGAAATTTTATAGGAAAAGACGGACTTGCGTAACTCCTCAGCCAACCAGAGCTGTTCTTGCGTGAGAACAGGAGAAAAATCCAACACCTCTGCAATATCTTTTAAATCTTGATTAGTCTCTCCTTCGTCTGATTGGGACTCCAAACCAAGAACAATCCCTTGAATCAGGCGATTGCCCTTACCAAAAGGCACATGAACCCGCATCCCAACTTCCAGCATTCCCTCAAATTCCTCAGGAATCCTGTAACTATAGGGCTGGTCCGTCTGCATCAAGGGCACATCTACGATAATCTTAGCTATGGCCATCTTCTCACCTCCTCCTCGTCAGTACATTCTTGCAATAGAAAAAATAAGATTGAGTCCCCCCAACCTTAAATTTTTTCACCATCTTCTTTTTCTTTAGCGATTTGCTCTTTGATTTTCTTTTCTTCTTCTTCTTTGCGACGTTTTTCTTCTTCGATACGGCGACGCACTGCTTCACGTTTTCCTTCTGGATCTGGGTGAATGGTAACGTTTCCTGATTCGATTTCTTCTAAAGCGCGAAGAGTTGATTTTTCAGATTTGAAACCTTGAGTTGCTGGTGCACCTGCTTCCAATTCGTGGGCACGTTTTGCTTCCAAGATTACGAGTGAATATTTTGACGGAACCTTGTCGAGCAAGGTATCAATAGAGGGTTTTAACATCATTTGCTTGTACCTATTTTCTAAATTTTATCGAGTAGTTGGAGATTTCGGTAACATCTCCTGATAGTGACCAATGACACGATCCACACGGAAGTGCTCTGCTTCGATAACACGTTTGACACGCTCAGCAGCTAGGGGCACCTGATCGTTGACAATCGCATAATCATACTCACGCATAAGCGCAATTTCTTCCTTGGCTTTTTCGATTCGTTGGGCAATCACTTCTGCACTGTCTGTTCCACGACCTACCAAACGATCTTGCAATTCATCCAAATCTGGTGGTGTCAGGAAGATAAAGACAGCATCTGGAACCTTTTTCTTGACCTGAAGAGCACCTTGAACCTCAATTTCAAGGAAAACATCGATTCCCTTGTCCAAGGTTTCATTGACATAGATCAGGGGAGTTCCATAGTAGTTGCCGACATATTCTGCGTATTCCAACATCTGTCCTTGACGAATCAGCTCTTCAAACTCTTCACGAGTACGGAAGAAATAGTCAACACCGTCTACTTCTCCAGGACGTTGTGCGCGTGTCGTCATCGATACAGAGTATTGAAATTGGTTTTCAGAACTCTCAAAAATCTCTCTTCTAACCGTTCCTTTTCCAACCCCTGAAGGACCAGAAAAAACGATTAGTAAGCCTCGGTCTGCCATTGTGTCTCCTTTTAGTCAGTCTGTGAAATAACATTTCTCTAGAATAATGGCAAAAAGCCAGATTATCCTTTACAGTCTTTCTATCTAGTGTAACAAAAAAGCAGTAATTTTTCAACTGCTCTTTCTTATTTATTTAGCATAATCTACTGCACGAAGTTCACGAATCACGGTTACCTTGATATTTCCTGGGTAATCGAGATTGTTTTCAATTTTCTCACGAACTTTGTGAGCCAAGATTGTGACTTTGTCGTCCTTGATTTGTCCTGGATTGACCATGATGCGGATTTCACGTCCTGCTTGAAGGGCAAAGCTAGTTTGCACTCCTTCAAAGCCGTTCGCAATTTCTTCCAAATCATGAAGACGCTTGATATAGCTTTCAAGAGACTCACTGCGAGCACCTGGACGGGCTGCGCTCAAGGCATCTGCCGCAGCGACGATAACTGCGATCACGCTTTCAGCTTCAACATCGCCGTGGTGACTAGCAATGGTATTCACCACAACTGGGTGTTCCTTGTACTTACGTGCCAATTCCATACCGATTTCAACGTGGCTACCCTCAACCTCGCGGTCAATAGCTTTTCCGATATCGTGAAGGAATCCAGCACGACGGGCAAGAGCCGCATTTTCACCAAGCTCACTCGCCATGATACCAGCCAACTTAGCAACCTCAATCGAATGGCGCAAGACATTTTGTCCATAAGAAGTACGGAACTGCAAACGTCCCATAATCTTCATCAAATCTGGATGAAGGTTCGGCGCACCAATCTCATAGGCAGCAGCCTCACCGTATTCACGGATTTTATTGTCAATCTCTTGACGGTTTTTCTCAACCAACTCTTCGATACGGGCTGGATGAATACGACCATCTTTGAGCAACATTTCCATAGTCATACGGGCAATCTCGCGACGAATCGGATCAAAACCTGACAAGGTCACCACTTCTGGTGTATCGTCGATAATCACATCAACCCCTGTCAAACTTTCAAAGGTGCGAATGTTGCGACCTTCACGACCAATAATACGTCCCTTCATTGTATCATCTGGTAGATGAACTGTTGAGTTTGTTGACTCCGCTACATATTCACCAGCAATACGTTGCATAGCTTGAACTAAGATGTCCTTGGCCATTTTGTCAGAACGTTCCTTGACCTCTTGCTCAGCTTCGCGAATACGGCTAGCAATCTCCTTGGTCAAGTTTTCCTCTGTCTGAGCCAAGATAATATCTCGTGCTTCTGCCTGAGACAGAGCACCAATACGCTCTAACTCTGCTTCTTTTTGTCTTTCGACTTCCTCTAATTGCTCTTCACGCGCATCAAGGTTTTTCGCTCTATCAGAAATACTTTGTTCTTTTTGTTCAAGTGTTTGTTCTTTACTCGTCAAATTGTCGTCTTTACGGTCGAGGCTAGTAGCTCTCTCGGTCAAACGACTTTCGATTTGTTTGAGTTCTTGACGTTCTGATTTGAATTCAGCGTCCACTTCTTCACGGTATTTTCTGGCTTCTTCTTTGGCCTCCAATAGTGCTTCTTTTTTAAGAGACTTGCTTTCACGTTTGGCTTCATTAACAAGTAAATCTGCTTCACGCTCAGCTTGTCCACGTAAATTAGTTGCTTCTTGTTCAGCATTTAAAAGCATCAACTCTGCAGCTTCCTGAGATGATTTCATCTTAGCTGAGATGCCGACATATCCAATGACTAAACCAATGATGACGGCAAAAACAGCAATCGCAAGCGACATGATTTCCATGTTTTTACCTCATTTTATTGTTATTCCGAATGACATACATTCTTTTACATTCTACCATAAAAAAGTGATTTTCACAAACCTAAAATAGAATATGTTTTGGGGAATGTGGTGTTTAATCAACTATAATTTATTAGTACAATCTCTATTTCTTAGAAATCGTAGTTTTAGTAGAGATTTGAGAAAAAGCCTACTTCGCAGTAGACTTAGTTTGTTTCTATTCTAATCGGTACTCTTCCAAAATTCTGTTCTGCTATACTTGGATTCCCCAGTTGGTAAATCTGGTCTGCCTTTTGAGTCATGGAATCCCACGGTTCTTTGCCAATTCGGCTGACTAGATTGACCTGTCCTTTCAAAGACTTGAGATGTTGCCTGCCTTTTTCGGTAAAGGCAAGAACATGAATCACTTCTGGCAAGTCATTTTCTCTAGCCTGCACCAAGATATAGGTCAATAGGCGTCTGACACGCGCTTTGGTATATCGTTTGGTCGCAACCGCCTCGACTAATTCTTCTACAGAGTGTGCTGTTTTAATAGCTTCATTAATGCGCACAGCCATTTCTTGATTAACCTGATAGATGGTGGTTAGGTCGGGATTGGACAAGATTTGATAGCGGAGCAAAGGAAAATAGTCGTCCCAACTCACCTTATTAGCCTGCTCAAAGAGAGCAACAGATGGCATAAAGCGTTCTAAGAAGTCTTGGTCCTTCTGGTGCTGACGGAGGGCTGTCGCCGAGGCAAAGTCCACATCCTTGTCGACAGAATGGTAACCAGCCCCCTGACGCTGAATCGGATGAAGTCTGATGTTGCGTCCCGCAACCGCCTTGGCATAGGCAAGAGCAAGAACATGATTGGGCGTATTGCCTGAAAAATCAAGACCTGCAAATTCCTTCCACATAGCTTGGGTTTTCTGGGGATAGGAAAGGGAATCAGGCAAATTTTCCACAAATTTCTCCATCTCAGCACCTTTCTCTGTGTATAAGTCAGCGATTTTCTGGTAATCCAGAACTTCCTCCGTCCCAAAGGCTAAGTTATCAATCCCTAACTGAGCTAAGATATCCACAGCTCCTTGACCAAAGAAATCTGCTGCCTGAACACTGACTAAAAAGGGCAATTCTACTACCAAATCTGCGCCATTTTCCAGAGCCATCTGGGCCCTTGTCCACTTGTCTACGATAGCAGGTTCTCCACGCTGCATGAAATTCCCTGACATAGCCACGATTTTCAGCCCCTCAGCCTGATTTAGCAGGTATTTATGCCCATTATGAAAGGGATTAAACTCCGCGATAATACCTGTGATGGTCATGATAATCTCCTACTTCTGCGCGACAAAAAACCAACGGGTGCTAGTTTCTGTTGGCTCCTTGTCTTCAAAGTCTGCATAGAGTTTGAAAGATTTGAAACCAGCCTGTTCCAGCAAGATATCATAGGTCAGAACCTCATAAGTCCGCTCCTCATGCACTTCATCGTGGCGACTAAAGGAACCGTCCGCCTCCTTGATAAAAAAGGTCAACTCATGCACGATGGAGTGAGGAGCCGCGTCCTCGTAGGTATCCCATAGCATGGCAAAATCTTCCGCATTTTCATGGTAGGAATAGCCTGGAAAAACTTCATCTGTCTGGTAGGTCGAATGCACATCAAAGATGAAGATGCCATCTTCGTTGAGGGCATTATAGACTTCCTTAAAGACGTCCCCTACTTCCACCTCATCCTGCATATAGCAGATAGAGTCCGAATAACACGTGACAAAATCATATTGACCTGACTTGGACAAATCCAGCATATTGCCTTCAATAAATTCAATCTTTTGCTTGGCGGAAGCCCCTCTCTTTTCGGCAATTTTCAACATATCCGCACTCAAATCAAGACCAGTCACATCAAAACCAGCCTGAGAGAAGCGCACAGATTGAATTCCTGTCCCACAAGCCAGTTCCAAGAGTTTCTTTCTCTCCTTGGTCTTAGGCAAATGACGAAGCGAAAAATCCGTCCATCTATCGTATAAACTGTCGTCCATGACCGCATCATAGACCGCCGCAAAGGTTTCATAAGTTGCCATAATCATGATACCAAGAGCCTCCATGGCAAACACCACTCGCTCTTTACCTTTCCATCAATTTTCTAAAATAAGCAAAGAAACCCAGTTGATTGCAACTGAGTTCAATTGTACACTATAGTCTTTTCGTTTGCTTTTAGTACTAGGCAACGAGTTGCAGGCATAACTGGAGTTAGGCAAAACGAGTTAACGCCGTAATAAAAGATAAAGGAAAAGACTATAAAGTTTCAGATAAGTCTACAGAATCCGCCTCATGCCATAGTTTTTCCAGGTTATAGTGGGAACGCATTTCTTCTGAGAAGATATGCACAACAACCCCACCGAGGTCTAGCAAGACCCAGCCTCCAGCTGCATCACCTTCGATATGGCTACCTTTAAAACCTGCATCCGCTACTTTTTCACGGATGTTATCAGCGATAGCGTCCAACTGACGGCTATTCATTGAACTAGTGATAACAAAGTAGTCCGTCACGCTAGTCAAATCTTGTACATCAAGTGCGAGGATATCCTCCGCACGTTTCTCATCAGCCGCTTTCACGACTAGTTCTAGTAATTCTTTTTCGTTCATTTAGTCCTCTTTCTAGAAAATATGTTTGTAATCTAGGACATCTGCAAAGCGCCCCTCCCAAATGCCCTCATAAAATTCATTTATCGTTTCTGCTGGAATGTCATCCACATCAAACGTTGTGCAAGTTCCTTCTGGAATAATAAGCTGATAGCCATATTCAAAGGCAACCTTGACAGAGGTATCCACACAATATTCTGTCTGCATACCACATAAAACTAATTTTTCAATCCCCTGTTTATCCAAGTATTCTTTTAAGCCAGTTTCTTTGAAAATACTGTTATACTTCTTCTGAAAGACCTTTTCATCAGGTTTTCGATTTAAAAGCGCAGATAACTGCCAATCTTCTGATGTTTGAGCTTCAGAGTTCTCAATATGTTGAACATAGATAATTTCAATATTCTTGCTTCTAGCTTGGTTTTGTAAATAAGAAATTTTTTCCAATAGTCTCTCTGTCTTAAAACCTGTTTCCACTAAAATATTTTGTACATCAATAATAATAAAAGCCGTCTTCATTTAGTCCTCTTTCAAATAGTGCACAAAGGCGTTATAGGTTTCAAGGGTTTGGGGATAGATAGGGAATCCCTGATGAGCTAGATGCTCCACGGTACGAGCTGTTTCGTAGGCCACTGCCTTATCAAGCGATAGACTTGCAATCTCACGTGCCACATCCACTCCTGGAAAGACACGATTGTGCTCGATATAGTCTGCGACATAGATTATCTTATCAAGATAGGTCATCTGACCAGCCCCAACTGTATGGATTTCAATAGCTCGTATAATTTCAGAATCATGCAAATCCAAGTCTTCTTGAATCTTGTAAATTCCGACCATACCATGCCAGACATTATTACCCCAGTTTTTGAGGTCAGGGTCTAGCTGATAACGGTCAATCAAGTCTAAAAACTCCTGATCTGACAGCTTCTTAGCATAGTCATGCAGAAGACCTGCAAGACCTGCTTTCTCAGAATCGACTCCAAATCGCTGAGCCAGTTCTATGGCTGCACGCTCCACACCCAAGCAATGGGTTAACCGTTTTTCAGGCAGAAGCTCTGCCATTTTTTCCAACAAAGCCTCACGAGAGCAGTTGATATAGTCTTGATAGGCCATCAGTAGAGCCCCTCCTTCTCGATGTAGTCTAGCACAGGCTGAGGTAGGAGAAAGTTTGGCTTCCGACCTTGGGCAAGGATATCACGCACCATGCTGGACGAGATATCCATGAGAGGCACATCCACCCAGATAACGGGATAGGAAGTCCCTGCCTTGTAGCGTGGGCGCTGAACCCCCACAAACTGAACCATGTCGACCAGCTCATCAATTCGATACCACTTAGGCAGATAGTCCACCATGTCGGCACCGATAATGAAGTAATAATCCGTGTCTGGATGTTGCTCTGTCAAGATTTTCATGGTGTCGTAGGTATAGGAAATGCCCTTGCGCTCTAGCTCAATGGTTTCAATGTCCAGACCTTCAATCCCCTCAATCGCCAACTCAATCATCTTGAGGCGATGGTGCTCAGGGATGGTTTCCTTTTTATCTACATGAGGAGGTTGGTATTCAGGCATGAGTAGAACTTGGTCCAGTCCCAACTGTTGCCGTACTTGGTCCGCAACAATCAGATGGGCATTATGAACAGGGTTAAAATTCCCCCCTAAAATCCCGACTTGTTTACGTTTTTTCTCCTTGATTTCTGGCTCCAACTCTACCTTGGTAAAGGGAGTCAATAATTCGATTGCCATAGGCTAGTCTCCTTCAATTCTCTGTAAAACAGCTGTTTGGAGTATGGTTTTAGATTTCTTTGACTTTCTTGGAAATCTTGCGATTCTCTTTCTTGCTGGATTGTTTATACAAAATCAAGATACGTCCGATTTTTTGGACTGTATCCACACCGATTTCTTCTTCCAAAATTTCAGCTACTTCGTGGATATTTTCATCGGTGTTTTGCAAAAGAGTCACCTTAATCAATTCGCGTGCATCAAGTGCTTGACGAACACTGGTTTTGATTTGGTCGTTGAGGCCATTTTTCCCTATTTGGATGATGGGTTTGAGGGTGTGTGCCTGGCTGTTGAGGAAGGCACGTTGTTTTGATGTTAATGACATAATTTCTTTAAAAGAGTTTCTTTTTATACTTTTCTGAAGTGGTGACGGACGTCAGCAAAGTCCTTTGGACTTTCATGACTAAAATTTGAGCCTAAGGTCTCAAATTTTCCGCAGTTGGTACAATCACTTGTACCAACTAACACCACGGCGAAAAGTATTCTCTATGGGGTTCGCCCTGCTCGTCCGAGTTCAGAAAACCCTTTCCTTTCTGTGTTTAAATAATTGCTTTTCGTGTGACGACGGCGACGCCTTCTGGTGCCCAGACGGCGACTTTTGCTGTGCCTGTTACGCGGATCCAGCCGAGTCCTGAGATGACTAGGTCTGTCTTGTCCTTGATGTTAAATACATGCTCAAGCAGTTTTGGAAAATCTTCTTTTTCCTTGCTATTTGGTGGTGTCAAAAGGGTTCCGACGTGCTTATCATAAAAGGCACTGGCTCCTTCAAGCTTGGTACGATGCAATTTGAGTTCATTGTCAAAGAAGGCTGTGAAACCTTGCTTTTCACCCGCAATGAAATCAAATCGTCCGAGACCACCTAGAAACAGGGTTTGTTCAGGATTGAGCTGATAGGTTTTAGGCTTTATTTCCTTTTTAGGGCTGACATACTTGAGATTTTTGGCCGTCAAGTAATGGGCCATCTGGTGACGGTGGATGATGCCCGGCGTATCGTAAATATAAGATCCGTCGTCAAGCGGAATCTCAATCTTGTCCAAGGTTGTTCCTGGGAAACGTGAAGTTGTAATCACGTTCTGGTCACCCGTAATTTCTTGAATAATAGCATTGATAAGGGTTGATTTTCCAACGTTGGTCACACCGACCACATAGACATCGCGGCCCTTACGGTAGTGCTCGATTTTGTCAATGACTTCCTTAATGGCATGTTTGTTTTGAGCTGAAGTTAGGACGACATCAACAGGACGAAGCCCTTCTTCATGGGCACGTTCCATGAGCCACTGGCTAATCTTGCCCGGTTTAACTGACTTGGGCAGGATATCTTTTTTATTTCCCACCAAAAGGACATCATTGCCCGATACAAAATGTGGCAAGCCTGGGATGACAGAGCCATTAAAATCAAAGATATCAATGACATTGACCACTAAGGCATCACTGTCTCCCACCTCGTGCAAGAGCTTGAGGAAATCATCGTCCGTCAACTGGACATCTGTGATTTCATTGTAGTGGCGGAGACGGAAACAGCGTTGGCAATAGACTTCGCCAGTCTCCAAACCTTTTTCAAGTGCCGACTGGGGAGTAAAACCAAGACCAGCCTTGTCTGTCGTCTGAATGGTTGCTCCACAACCAATACAGAGAATTTCTTCCATAGTTAAATTCCTTTTTTATATGTAATCGGTCCGTACTTTTCAGTGATTTTTCGCATGACACGACGCTCACGAGCTCGGTTAATCTGCGTTTTGATCGAGTCATGTTGGACCAAGGGTTTGACTAAAATCGAGCGAATGCCAGCACGGTGGGCTGCGCGAATATCTGTCATAAGCTGGTCGCCAACCATGACCACTTCCTTTTTCTCATAGTGGAATTCCTTCATGGCACGATCAATCCCAAATGTGAAGGGCTTCAATGCCCAGTAAACGTAATTAATTCCAAACTTCTCAACTGCTCGTTGGACGCGTTTTTTGGTGTTATTTGATACCACGATAATGCGAATGCCCGCATCCTGAAGTTCATGTAGCCATTGCTTCATCTCTGGCGTCCCGTCAGGATTATTCCAAGCTATGAGGGTATTATCCAAATCGACCAAAACAGCCTTGATTCCCTGCGACTGCAGGCTTGGAACTGTCAGATCATAGACTGCTTCCACAGCAAAATCTGGCATATAGTTTTCAATCGCCATTCTGGCTCCTTTTCTTAACTTTTTTTCGCAATTTTCCTTAGCAATAATGACAGGACAATCCACAACCCAGCACTGGCTAAACTAATGTAGAGCCAAGCATGGGGTTCATCTGTTAAAGGTAGGGGAACATTCATTCCGAAAAAGCCTGTCACTACTGCCAAAACCGCTAGCAAGACTGAAATGATGGTCAAGGTTGTCAAATTATCATTCAGATTATTGTTTAGAATGTTGTTGTAAGATGCTGATAGTTGTTGGAGGACTTGAGAAATCAAATCCGTCATGGACACCAGCTGATGAGCCTCAATCATGGCATCATCAAACTGCTCCCTCTCAATCTCGTTAAAACTGCGATAGAGGGCATGTCCTTGGATATGCTCCAGCAACATGCGATTTTGCTTGGCAGCTGCAGTGAGGTAAACCATACCAGTCTCCAAGTCGGAAAGGGCAAAGAGGTTTTTCTTAGTCGTCCGCTGGCGCAAGAGGCCATTAACCTCATCCTTACTCTTGTCCATCTGCTCGATGACAGGATAGTAGGCATTGCTGATGATTTCCAGACTGGCAAAGAGAAACTTGTAAATCGAAAGCGTGTCATGACTCTCCAGATAACGGGTCATCTGTTCAATGACATAGGCGTTCTTGGTATTACTAATGGTAATCAGGCGACGATGTTCCACGATAAAGGTCATGGGAAAGGCTTCGTAGTAGGCCTTATCCTTTTTCAAGTTCAAGACATTGTAGATAAAGGTTACCGTCCCATTTTCACGGTGATAATCCATGTGGGCACGCTCATTTCTATCCAGCGCATATTCGATGGTTTCCTTGTCCAAACCGTAGATTTCAGAAAGATCCTCTAGTTTTTTCAACTTGTCCAAATCTAGGTTAATCCAGGTACAACCATTGCCCAACTGTTTTTCTAAAAACATCTTCTCTCCTTTACCAAACTCTTTCTATTGTACCATAAATCTGCTAAAATTTCAGGCCTGGTCTGTCCGAGAGAAATTGCTGACGACGGTGATATTCCGATTGGGTACGAAGTGCAGAACCTGGTCTTCTCCTCTGAGTTGCGTTGTTCGAATGCCAACACTAACCACCTTGCCCGATACAGTAATAGGACCATTTGTCAGAACGACCTCATCTCCCACATCCAGTTGACGTTCAAAAAGGATGAAAAAGCCATTGATGACATCAGACAGAAAACCTTGTGCTCCCATCCCAATAGCCACCCCAGCAATCCCAGCACCTGCCAGCAAACTAGAAACTGGCAAACCCAAAATAGACAAGATACAGTAAAGCAAAAAGAAATAAAGGGTATAATTAAACACATTCTCTAATAAACGTGAGATGGTTTTCTGACGCCCGACATCGTGACGAGACATTTTTAAAGAGGGTTTGACAACTCTCTGCACCATGGTATGAAGCAGTTTTTTAGCTATGTAGAAGAGTAAAAATAAGAATAAAAGAGAAAGTATCTTGGTCAAGATATTCTCGATAATCGCTGTAATATCAATCTTATTGAGATAGGTTTGAATAAATTCTTGCATAGAAAACTCCTTTCATTTATTATACCACACTTTCATAAAGTGTCATTCTCCATAAATATTCAAAAATAATTTCAAAAATAGACAGAAAATTCTTGATTTTAGTTCATATTTATACTATAATCATAAACATTACACAACTAATACTCAATGAAAATCAAAGAGCAAACTAGGAAGCTAGCCGCAGGCTGCTCAAAACACCGTTTTGAGGTTGTGAATAGAACTGACGAAGTCAATAACCATACCTACGGCAAGGTGAAGCTGACGTGGTTTGAAGAGATTTTCGAAGAGTATAAGGAGGTTATTATGAAAAAACTCATTCATGCTTGGAATAAGGCTAGTCTGATCAAACGTATCTTGATTGGTATGCTTATTGGAGGAACCCTAGGACTGACATTTCCTAACATTTCAGGAATTGGACTGCTAGGAGATCTCTTTGTTGGTGGCCTCAAAGCCATCGCACCGATTCTGGTCTTTGCCCTCGTTGCCAATGCCCTTTCCCAACATCAAAAGGGGCAAGATAGCAATATGAAAACGGTTATCTTCCTTTATTTGGTGGGAACCTTTGCCGCTGCCCTTATCGCTGTACTAGCAAGTTTCATCGTACCTGTTGAAATTACCCTAAATAGTGCTAATACCGATATTGCTCCACCAGATGGGATTGGACAGGTCCTCAGCAACCTCTTGCTCAAACTTGTTGACAATCCAGTCAATGCCCTTGTCACAGCCAACTACATTGGTATCCTATCATGGGCAGTGATTTTCGGTATTGCTATGAGAGAAGCCAGCAAAAATAGTAAAGAATTGCTGAACACCATAGCTGATGTGACTTCTAAGATTGTCGAATGGATTATCAACCTAGCTCCATTTGGAATCCTAGGCCTTGTCTTTAAAACTATTTCTGATAAGGGAATCGGAAGCCTAGCCAACTATGGAATCTTGCTTGCCCTCTTGGTGACAACCATGTTCTTTGTAGCTCTGGTTGTCAATCCATTGATTGCCTTCCTCTTTATGAAGAGCAACCCTTATCCCCTCGTTTGGAAATGTTTGCGTGTCAGCGGTGTGACAGCCTTCTTCACTCGTAGTTCTGCAGCTAACATCCCTGTCAATATGAAACTTTGCCACGACCTTGGACTAGATCCAGATACCTATTCAGTTTCTATCCCACTTGGTTCTACTATCAATATGGCCGGAGCAGCGATTACCATCAACATTTTGACCCTTGCTGCAGTTAACACTCTTGGAATCCCTGTTGACTTTGCGACAGCCTTTGTCCTTAGTGTAGTAGCAGCAATCTCAGCCTGTGGTGCTTCTGGTATTGCCGGAGGATCCCTCCTTCTTATCCCAGTTGCTTGTAGCCTTTTTGGTATTTCTAACGATATTGCCATGCAAGTGGTTGGGGTTGGATTTGTGATTGGTGTCATCCAAGACTCATGTGAAACAGCCCTCAACTCTTCGACAGATGTCCTCTTTACCGCCGTTGCCGAATACGCAGCAGCCCGCAAAAAATAACTCATAAAGGCAAGCCTACTCAGGTCTTGTCTTTTCCGCTTTTATTCTAACTTACTAGGAATTTCATATGTCTATTAGCCAACGTACGACCAAGCTCATCTTAGCTACCTGTCTTGCCTGCCTTCTTGCTTATTTTCTCAATCTCTCCTCAGCTGTCTCGGCTGGAATCATCGCCCTCTTAAGCCTATCCGATACTCGTAGAAGTACCTTAAAACTGGCTCGCAATCGTCTTTTTTCCATGCTCCTAGCTCTGGCTATCGGTGTTTTTGCTTTTCACTTGAGCGGATTTCATATCTGGAGTCTTGGCCTCTATCTTGCCCTCTATGTGCCTCTAGCCTACAAGATGGGCTGGGAAATTGGCATCACACCAAGTAGCGTTTTGGTTAGCCATATCTTGGTGCAAGAGTCAACCTCTCTAGACCTTCTAGTCAATGAATTTCTTCTCTTTGCTATCGGTACAGGGTTTGCCCTACTGGTCAATCTCTACATGCCTTCACGAGAAAAGAAAATTCAGCTCTACTACACAATGGTTGAAGAAAAGTTAAAAGATATTCTCCAGCGCTTCAAATATTATTTATCCAGAGGGGATGGACGCAACCGAGCACAGCTGGTTGAAGAATTAGACACCCTTTTAGAAGAAGCCCTCAGACTAGTCTATCTAGATTACTCTGACCACCTCTTTCACCAAACTGACTACCATATCCACTACTTTGAGATGAGACAGCGACAAAGTCGTATCCTGCGAAATATGGCCCAGCAAATCAATACCTGTCACCTAGCTGCCAGTGAAAGTCTGATTTTAGCGCAACTCTTTTCAAAAATTGCAGGTCAACTTAGCCAGACCAATCCTGCTTCTGATTTACTAGATGAAATTGAACGCTATCTAGAAGTTTTTCGCAACCGCAGTCTGCCTAAGACCAGAGACGAATTTGAAACCCGCGCCACACTCCTTCAACTCCTACGTGAAGCCAAAACCTTCATCCAAGTAAAAGTTGATTTTTACCAAAAATATAGAAAGTAAAGGGAAATCGGTCATACTAAACCAAACAGAAAAATGAAAATAGTTTAGATGTTCATTTACCCTAGACCGAACCAATACAAGAAAAGTTCAATATAAAATCTCCAAACTAGAGACTATAAATTTAGTTCACTAGTTTGGAGATTTTTCAATATACCTTGTTATGACTCTCTTACTATGCATTTCTCTAATTTTCCCAAAAAACTGATGAATCATTTGACTCATCAGTTTAGGGGATTATCTGTTCATTCAGAACTATGAACAGCATTGAGAAAGATTAGTCTTCCTTCTTCTTACGAGCTACAAGACCAAATCCGCTCAATACTCCAAGAAGTCCAAGTACTGAAAGGTTAGCGTGATCTTCTGTACCTGTATTAGGCAATTCACGTTTAGCTTCAGCTTCTTTCACTACTGCTGTCTGAACTGGTTGCGCTGACTGTTCAGGCATAGTTGGAGTAGTTGGTTGAACTGATTCAACTGGAATTGTAGTTTGAATCTTACGATAAATATTACGAACATTGCCTATAGAATCTCGTTTGATACCAATCAACTCATATCCTTCGATTTCTCTACCCGGATGTGAACCATTTTCTTCATGGATGATCACATTACCGTTTTCATCTACAAACGTTGTTAAAACAGAATCAATAGATGGTGTAGAAGTAGATGGATTTGATGATGTAACTTTTTCAGATGGCTTGTTCACTTTAGATTCATTCTCTTCACGAGGAGTTGAAACTTTTTGGTAAACATGGATTGTATTTCCTTTTTTATCTTTCTTCGTTTCTTTGAAAGTATAGCCAGAAATAGTTGCTTTATCTTTCGTTCCTTTTTCAGGTGATTGAATTACATTACCATTTTCATCAACGAATCTCGTTTCTACTTTACGGTATACATAGTCGACAATTGTTGCACCTTCTACAACTTCACCTTTTTCAACAGATGTGTCTGAAGCTTTTACAAGTTCATAAACATCACCGTTTGCAGCAATAATGACTGAAGGTTTATTGTCAGTTGTATCATATTTTTCACCAACTAATGTTGCATCAGTGTCAACTACTACATTAGGAATATCTTTTCCTTCTGGAGTTTTTCCTGAAATTGGGTTACCTTCTTCATCTACATAGTTTACTAATACTACTCCGATGTGTGCTTCTGGGAATTCTTCTGTGTTGTTTAAGATTTCATAAACATAAGTTACAACAGAAGTTCTACCTTTAACACCTGATTGTTCAGCATCAGAGTCTTTCGTAACTTTCTTCAGTGTATAAACCTTACCATCTTTTGTAGTAATGGTTTGTGGTCTATTGTCAGTTGTATCATATTTAGCATTTAGTGGTGAATTTGGGGTATCCACAACAGTACTTCCTACTTCTTTACCTGTATCTGTGATACCTGAAATTGGACGTCCAAATTTATCCGTATAAAGTACTACTACGCTACCGAAGTTTTGTTTTGGTGCTGGTTCTTTTACTTCTTCGTATACATAAGTAATAGTTTGCTCTTTATCACTTACTTTACCTGTTTCAGAAGCTGAATCAGATTTTCTTTCTTTCAGTAGATATACTTTTCCATCTTTTTCAATACGTTCTGGTTTTAAGACTTCAGTTGATGCGTCATAATCAGTTGATACTAATGTGTCTTTTGGTTGTACTGTTTGTGAATCTTTCAATACTTCTCCAGTAGTTGAAATGTAAGTTACTTTAACAGTTTCACCTTTAGCTGGCTCATAAATATGTTTCGTATTTCCTTTGTTATCAGTTTCTGTACGAACTAATTTATAGCCATAGATATTTTTCTTAGGTTGTGTTCCATCCTCTTCAGGTACAACTGGTGTATTATTCTTATCTACAGTAATTGGATTTCCAGCTTCATCTACAAATGTTGTAACTGGGCGAACTGTTGGTGTGTAAGTTTTTTCAACTTTTGTTCCGTTCGCATCTTTTACTTGAACTGTAACTCCAGTAGCTTTTCCTACGAAGTCTTTTTCTGGTGTGAATGTAATAACATTATTTGCTAGTGTATATGTACCTTCACCTGGAACTTTCACTTCTGTTGTCGGTTTTCCATCTTTTCCTACTAGTGTAGTAGTTGTTGGATCTAATGCTACATTTTCATGACCTTTGTTGAAGTTTACTGTAGAGTTATCTTCATCTTTCTTATCAAACACGATTGGTGATGTTTGAGGTTGTGCTTTTGGTCCTTCAGTTTCAGCATTTTCACCTGTTGGTGTTACTGGGGTAACTGTTGGGGTGTATGTTGCCGTTACTGGTGTTCCGTTCTTATCTACACGTTTTACTGTTACTCCTTTTGCTGTTCCTGTGAACTGTGGTTCTGGAGTGAAGGTTACTTTACCATCTTTGTCAACTGTGTATGTTCCTTCTCCTGGTACTACAACTTTTCCTTCAGGATTTGCTCCTTCTAATGTTGGGGCTACTTCTTCATTGATTGGCACATTAGGGTTTCCTGGTTTAAATGTTGGGGTTCCCTCTTGTGTTGCTCCTTGAATTCCTGTAGTTTCTGCAGGGGTTCCTTCTGGCGTTACTGGGGTAACTGTTGGGGTGTATTTCTTCGTAACAACTTTACCATTCTCATCTTCAACTTGAACTGTTACTCCTTCAGCTGTTCCAGTGAATGTCTTAACTGGTGTAAAGGTAATTGCACCATCTTTCAATTCATATGTTCCCACTTCTGGTACAGTAATTGTTGTAACTTTTTCACCATTTCCATTGACTAATGTTAATGTATCTTGTTTTAATTCAACTCTTTCATGACCTGTTTCAAAGTTTACTGTTGTATTATCAGCTTCATCTTTTTGATTGAATACGATTGGTGATGTTTGAGCAATTCCTTGTGGTCCAGTCGTTGCTGAATCTTTACCTGTTGGTGTTACTTCGATAACAGTTGGAGTGTAAGTTGTCTCAACTTTTGTTCCATTTGCATCTTTGATTTGAACTTTAACTGGTGTAGCTTCTCCTGCGAAGTCTTTATTTGGTGTAAAGATAATAGTTTTATTAGCTTTATCCAATTCATACTTACCTTGAGGAGTTGTTACGCTAGTGACCTCTTCTCCAGCTTCATTTAATAATGTTAATGTATCTGGATTTAATTCTGTTCTTTCACCTTTAGGACCTTGTTCAATTCCCTTATTGAAGTTAACAGTTTTCCCTTTATCGTCTCCAGTTTCCTCAGTATCTAGCACGATTGATGACGTTTGTACTTTACCTTGTACATCGCTTGTTGTTGAGCTTTCAGCTGTTGGTTTTACAGGTACAATTTCTGGTTTGTATGTTGCTTTTGAAGTAATTGTAGCTGGTTCATTCTTCTCGTTTGTTACAGTTACTGTTGCTTCTACTTCAATTGCTGGTACTTCACCTGTGTAGCTTGGTACTGGTGTGAAGGTTACTTTTCCAGTTTCGTCAATTACAAATGTTCCTTTTCCTTCTACTGTTACAGAGTCTTTTGGTGTGTTGTCTGATGGATCAACTAGTTTACGACTTGTAATTGAAGCATTTGGTACACCTTCTGGAATTGTAAAGGTTGGTGTTCCTTCTTGTGGTACACCTTGGATATTTTTAGATGTTTTGTTTTCTGGAGTTACTGTTAATGGAGTTACTTTTGGTGTATACTTCGCATCTTTTGTTTCTCCGTTTTCATCTGTTGCTTGTACTGTGATTCCATCAGTTGTTCCTGTGTATCCTGGTTTTGGAATAAATGTTACTTGACCAGTTGTCTTGTCAATCTTATATGTTCCTTGTTCTGGAACTTCGATTTCAGTACTATCTACAGGTGTTTTGCTTACTGGATCTACTAGTTTGTATCCTGTAATTTGCACATTTGGACTTGAAATTGTGAATTCTGGTTTTCCAGTTTGTGTTTGTCCTTGTGGTGCTTCTGATGTCTTATCAACACTTTCCATTGTGACATCTGTAACTGTTGGAGTATAAGTTGTTTCAACTTTTGTTCCATTCACATCTTTGATTTGAACTTTAACTGGTGTTGCTGTTCCTACAAAGTCTTTATTTGGTGTGAACGAAATTGTTTTGTTAGCTTTGTCTAACTCGTACTTACCTTGAGGTGTTGTTACGCTAGTTACTTCTGCACCTGTTGAATCCAATAATGTTAGAGTTTCAGGATCTAACTCAACACGTTCTCCTTTTGGTCCTGTTTGAGTTCCTTTATCAAAGTTAACTGTCTTACCTTTATCGTCTCCAGTTTCTTCTGTATCTAGCTTGATTGGTGATGTTTGTACTTTTCCTTGTACATCACTTGTTTCAGATTTTTCAGCTGTTGGAGTTACTGGAGTGATTGTTGGTGTGTACGTTGTTTGTACTTTTACATTATTAGATCCTGTTGCTTGTACTACTGCTGGTTCTACTTCACCTGTATAAGTTTTATCTGTTGGTGTAAGTGTTACTTCTCCAGTTGCTGGATCAATTGTGTACGTACCAATGACATCAGTTGTTCCTTTTTTGTATGCAGGAGTTGTTGTTACTTCAGCTCCATCTTTTACAAGTGTGTAACTATTTTCTTTAATCGTTACTTCTTTTTGTTCACCATTTACTTCTACTGTGCTTCCAGTGAATGTTGGTGTTCCTTTTTGTTCTAACCCTTGTAAGTTTGTTGAAGTTGCAGGTGTTTTACCTAACTCTAGAGGAACAATTTCTGGTTGGTATGTTGCTGTTTGAGTAATTGTCGCAGTCTCGTTCTTCTCATTTGTTACAGTTGCTGTTGCTTTTACTTCAATCGCTGGTACTTCACCTGTGTAGCTTGGTACTGGTGTGAAGGTTACTTTTCCAGTTTCGTCAATTACAAATGTTCCTTTTCCTTCTACTGTTACAGAGTCTTTTGGTGTGTTGTCTGATGGATCAACTAGTTTACGACTTGTAATAGAAGCATTTGTGACATCTTCAGGAATTGTAAAGGTTGGTGTTCCTTCTTGCGGTACACCTTGGATATTTTTAGACTCTTGACTCACAGCAATGATAACAAACGGATTTACTGTTGGTGTGTACTTCGCTTCATGTGTCTTTCCAACATCTGTCACTGCTTGTACATTAATTCCATCCGCTGGTCCTGTGAATCCTGGTTTTGGAATAAACTTAACTGTCCCAGTTGTTTTATCAATTCTATATGTTCCTTGATTTGGAACATCAATTTCTTCATCATCTACTGGTGTATTCGTTGTCGGATTGATTAATTTATATCCTGTAATACGAACATCTGGACTAGATACTGTAAATTCTGGTGTTCCTGTTTGTGTTTGTCCTTGTGGTGCTTCTGTCTCTTTCGGAGTACCTTCCATTGTTACATCTGTAACTGTTGGAGTATAAGTAGTATCCACTTTTGTACCATTTGCATCTTTGATTCGAACGCTAACAGGTTTAGCTACACCTGTGAAAGTTGCATTTG
>NZ_CAUQCP010000023.1:0-33524 GCF_963516575.1 uncultured Streptococcus sp. | reverse complement strand
GTTTAATACGATGAATTGTAGTCTTTCCAGCACCACTTTGCCCTCCAAGCAAAATTGCTACAGGTTGCTTACTGGACTTTTTTCCTCTTGTCAGAGAACGAAGATTCCGTGCTAAAGCATGTTTGAATTCACTATCAGTATAATCTTGGATTTCCATTAGGCTACCATCCGCTTTTCAGATATCTCTAACATACGTTCGATTCCATCCAAATAGCCGCTATATCTCTCTATTTCATCAAAAGTTTCTACTAGATAGATATTCGTATGAATCAAATCAGATAGATCATCACTCATTAAAATCCAGGGATTAGATTCATCATCAATGCCAATTCCCTGACTATCTTGATAACGATAGAGTCGAGATAATAGATTAGCACCTCTTTCTTTGACAATTTCAATTTTTAAAGTCAATTCATAATCTTCAACAGGATTGAGCATTTTATCTTCTCCAACAATATCGACATAAGAGACATTAAATTTCTGACAAATGATGTCTATTAGTTCTGTAGAGACTGAACTAGTTCCATTTTCATAACGACTCAGACTATTTCGTGAAATACCTACAATCCGTGCAAATTCGGGTTGGGTTAAGTCATGTGTTTTGCGTAAGGATTTTATGTTTTTTCCAATCATGGGAAACTCCTTTATTTTTATAATTCAATTATAGCATAAAAAAGTAAAACGCACCAAAAATGGTGCGTTATTCTTGTTTTTCTAGCCTAAACTTTACTTCTAAAAAAGCCACCTTAAAGAGTAATTCCTTTTTCGGTGGCTTTTCAAAATACTATACATTAAAATACTCTTGTTTAATTTTTGTAAGCAAATTGTTAGCAACAGAAGTTACACCAACATGCATCAGTTCAGAATCAGAATAATCTAGATTACGAGCATAGCCTTCTGCAACAGTCTGAGCAATATGCTCATCCAATTTATAATTAGAGGCTTTTAATAGTGCTTGAAATAATTCTGAACTATATAGTTTAATATTATTTTCCAATGATACTACTTCCATTTTTGTAACTCCTCTCCTGTTTTTGATTGATAAACCTTCTTTATTTTAAGATTGGTTGTGAATGTATAATTGTTTAAAAGAATAGGGGTTTCTAAACTCAGCAAGCATTTCTTCTTTTGTAATTTCATTCTGACGAAAACGAGCTAAAGCTTGGGTTGGATTGGATTGTCATCAGTCTGAACACCATAGATAAAATCAAAATGGTGTTGTAATTCATCTGGATTTTCCCGATTTTGAAAGACAAATTCCGCAAAATCTAAATCTGACTCTGATTTTTTATGTTTTGCAAAATAATGACAACGATAGTCAGGATTCTTAAAAATTTCTACAAAATTTGAAATACGAAATTCTAATATAATTAGAATTTATACATAGCTTACTTCTGGTCATTTAAAACGAGCCCTGCTCTCCAAAATAATTTTATTAAAAAGAAAAACCCTGCCAAATTAATTTTTGGTAGGGTTTTTGGTAGGAAACTAAATTAATTTATCAGTTTCTAAAATGTGTTCACGATTCTAAAAGGCTGATACTATAGTATTCCGAATTCTAATTGGTATATGCCTCTTATTTAAGAGTAACTGAAGCTCCAGCTTCTTCCAATTTAGCTTTGATTTCTTCAGCTTCTGCAGTTGCAACGCCTTCTTTAACAAGTGCTGGTGCACCGTCAACAAGTTCTTTAGCTTCTTTAAGACCAAGACCTGTGATTTCACGTACAACTTTGATAACGCCAACTTTTTTGTCGCCTGCAGATGTCAATTCAACGTCGAATGAATCTTTAGCAGCACCAGCGTCAGCAGCACCAGCTGCAGCAACAGCTACAGGAGCAGCTGCAGTTACACCAAATTCTTCTTCGATAGCTTTTACAAGGTCGTTCAATTCAAGGATTGAAGCTTCTTTAATTTCAGCAATAATGTTTTCAATGTTCAATGCCATTGTTATTTCCTCCAAATAAGTTTTAAATTTTATAATAGTTTTTTCGTAGCTAGGCTACGCTGCGTAGCTTAAGATTAAGCTGCGTCTTCTTTGCTTTCTGCAACCGCTTTGACTGCAAGAGCAACGTTGCGCACTGGCGCTTGAAGTACAGAAAGGAGCATAGAAAGAAGTCCTTCGCGGTTTGGAAGAGTTGCAAGTGCAAGAATCTCTTCTTTAGATGCGACAGCGCCTTCGATTGCACCACCTTTGATTTCAAGTGCTTCAGCGTTTTTAGAAAAGTCGTTCAAGATTTTCGCTGGTGCGATAACATCTTCGTTAGAAAATGCTACTGCAGATGGTCCAACAAATACAGATGCAAGATCTTCAAGACCAGCTTTTTCAGCTGCACGACGTAAGATTGAGTTTTTAATGACTTTATACTCAACTTCGCTTCCACGAAGCTCACGACGAAGAACTGTATCTTGCTCAACTGTCAAACCACGAGCGTCTACAACGACGATAGCTGCAGCAGCTTTCATTTTTTCAGCTACTACGTCAACTAGTTCCGCTTTTTTAGCAATAATTGCTTCACTCATTAGTGTGTTCACCTCCGTTATTATTTTGCTTGGGGAATTTTTCCAAAAGAAAAACGCGCCCAAACCTAGACACGAAAGTACAATACGCTTCTTTTTACATGATACGTTTTGTCCTCGGTAGGATACTTATGAGTCGAGCTCCCCTACTGTCTTAGGCAGTTTTTTCAAACCGTATATAAGTATAGCATAGTCAAAAAAAGAATGCAAGATTTTTGCAAACTTTTTTTAAAATTTTTTCGTGATTTTTCTTCTAAAGTTCTACTGTCAGGACTTGACCTTGCTTAACAACCTGTTCTCCAGCAATATAAACATCATCAACATCACTGGACTTGACAGCATAGACTAGGTGAGAGAGCATATTCCCCTTAGGTTGGAGATGGATTTTGCCTTGTGGTTGAATAACAAGAAAATCTGCCTGCTTGCCAACTTCCAGACTTCCTATTTCATTTTCCATTCCAAGAACCTTAGCACCTTCTATCGTTAGAGCTTTGAGGGCTGTTTCGATTGGAAACTGGCTGGCATCTCCACTCTTCATTTTCTGTAAGAGAGCTGCTGTTCGTCCTTCCTCAAACATATCAAGGTTGTTGTTGGAAGCAACTGAATCTGTCGCAATTCCCACAGCCACTCCTGCTTTTTGAAGTTGGATGATTGGAGCAATCCCTGAGGCCAGTTTGAGATTGCTGATAGGGTTGTGGGCAATAGCCACTTGAGAGGATGCCAAGCGCTCAATTTCTCGCTCGTTTAATTCGACCCCGTGAGCAAAGACGGACGGATGATCTAAGTAACCCAGTTCTTCTAGAAAAACAAGGGGGCGTTTGCCGTAGCGTTTCAGGATAATTCCCGATTCTTCCTTGGTCTCCGCCACATGGATATGGATGGGAATGTCTAGCTCTTTTGCCATTCCCAAGCTCTCTTCCAGCAAATCTTTACTACAGCTGTAGGGAGAATGTGGGGCTACCATTACCATGAAATTTGGATTTTCATATCCTAAGATTTCCTCGATGATGGCCCGTGTTCTTGCAATGGTCTCAGCAGTTGTTTCTGCCCCTGAAGAAAAGAGGGTCGGCGAGAAATAACAACGCATCTTGGAATCTTTCACTGCCTGATAAATCCGTTCAATATCCACACCATTGGGATTATACATATCATTAAAGGTTGTTGTTCCTGACTGGAGCATCTCTGTCAGAGCTTCTTTGACCGCCTTGGTAGTCATGTCAGGAGTAAATCCTGCTTCTGCTGGCCAGATATAGTCATTGAGCCATTCATGGAGATTGCTATCATCTCGAATTCCTCTCAAGCCTGTCATAGCAGAATGGGTGTGACAATTGACCAAACCAGGCATAATCCAGGCTCCCTGATAGTCTATAATCTGCTCAGCTTGCTCTAAAATCTCTGACTTCTCTTGACCAACATAGACGATTTGAGAATCCTTAACTGCTAAGATTCCATTCAGATAAACATGGAAATCTTGGTCACAAGTCACGATATTTACATGCTGATAGACTTTCATTCTAGGCTCCTTTTCTAAAAGACAATTTACAGTGAATAATTTTTCTAGCTATTGTAACAAAAAAGTCACCCGAAGGCAACTTTTTTCGTTCATAAGATTTCAAAATAGAAAGGCTTATTCAGAGCTAAAAGTTGCAGCTTGCTGCATTTGGTAATACTTGCCCTTTCTAGTAATGAGATTCTGATGGTTACCATACTCAACAATGTCGCCATCCACCAAGACAAGAATCAAATCCGCATCCTGAATGGTTGACAAACGGTGAGCAATGATAAAGCTTGTGCGCCCCTTCATGAGTTTAGCAAAGGCATCCTGAACTAGCACTTCTGTCCGTGTATCGATGGAAGAAGTCGCCTCGTCTAAGATAAGAATCTTTGGAATAGCCAGAAAAACTCGGGCAATGGTCAAGAGCTGGGCTTGACCGACAGAGAGAGATTCTCCAGCATTTTCCAACTTGGTATCGTATCCCTGTGGCAACTGTTGGATGAAAAAGTCTGCATTGGCTGCTTTGGCAGCAGCAATCACCTGCTCCCGACTAGCATCAGGATTTCCAAAGGCAATATTGTCATGAATGGTCCCTTGCTTGAGCCAGGTTTCTTGGAGTACCATGCCAAACTGTTGTCGTAAAGAGGCACGACTATAATCATAAATAGATCTCCCATCCAGCAAGATATCTCCAGTGTTAATGGAATAAAAACGCATAAGGAGATTAATAAGAGTTGACTTGCCAGCACCTGTCGGACCAACGATAGCGACCTTGCTACCAGCTGGAATATCAATAGATAAATCCTTAATCAAAATCTTTTCAGGATGGTAGCCAAAAGAAACATGTTTAAAGGAAATAGCTCCCTTAACCTGGTCACTGGTCAAGACTTCCTTGCCTGTTTCAGCCACCTCAGGACTTTCTAAGACTCCATAGACACGCTCTGCGCAAGCAAGAGCACTTTGCAACTCGGCTAGCACTGAAGAAATATCGTTAAAGGGCTTGGTATACTGCTGAACATAGTTCAAAAAAGTCACTAAGCGTCCAATGGTCAAGGTAGAGCCTATCATGATACGATAAGCTCCCACTCCAGCTAGAAGGGCATAAATAAGCGCATTTACAAAGCGAGTCGAAGGATTAACCGTTGATGAATAAAAGATGGCTGACTGAGAATAACCTGCATAGTTATCATTGGCATCGTGCAGTCTTTGGATAAACTCTTCCTGAGCATTGAAGGACTGGATAATGGTCTGTTGGCTCAACGATTCTTCAATCAACTGTGTCTGAACTCCCCTCGTCTCTGTTTGCTTCTGGAAGAGATGATAAGATCGCTTGGCAATAAAGCGTGATATTACCATAGACAGTGGCGTCAACAACAAGACCAAGAGAGTCATGAGGAGATGAATCTGAAGCATGGCTAGAATACTAACTAAAATCATCAAGACTCCAATGAAAAATTGGTTAAAAATCATGGTCAAGCCAGCTGCCAACTGTTCTATGTCCGTGGTTACACGACTGACCATCTCCCCACTTCCTTGTCGATCGACAAAAGCAATCGGTAAACGATGGAGCTTATGGATGATTCGCTCTCGTAAGTCTCTGGTATAAGAGAAAATTAGACGATTATAGAGGAGAGGATTGGCCCATTGAACTAGTGTATTTCCTATGACCACCAATACCATCTGAATGAAAATTTGCCAAAAAACTAGCGAAGACTCAGCCACTAGAACCTGGTCGATGACCTGCCCAATCAGAATAGGTAGGTAGATTGATAAGGCAACCTGGGCAATGGTTCCTAGAAAGGCTAGGAAAAGGAGGAAAGGATGACTTGATAAATCTTTGGCCAAACGTGTGAGTGTTTGATTTGCAGTTTGTCGTCTCATGCTAGTACTCCTTTCCATGTTGGGATGCATTGATTTCGCGATAAACTTGACTGGATTTCATCAAGTCCTCATGCTTGCCGATAGCTAAGAGCTCACCTTTTTCCAAGAGGAGAATCTGGTCAGCCATCTGTAAAGTTGAGGTTCGTTGAGAAATCAAGATTAAGCTCGTGTCTGGCAAATTTTCTCGGATAGCTTTCAAGAGCTTGGACTCGGTAATGGTGTCGAGGGCCGAGGTTGCATCATCTAGGATGAGAAATGGAGCTTGGCGCAAGACTGCACGTGCGATAGACAGCCTTTGTTTTTGTCCACCTGAGAAATTTCGTCCTCCTGCCTCAACTAGAGCATCCAAGAGTCCTTCCTTTTCACTGACAAAATCCTTAGCTTGCGCAATCTCCAAGGCCTGCCAGAGTTCTTGGTCAGTTACTTCTTGATTGAAACCCAGCGTCAAGTTGGAACAAATAGTTCCTTTAAAGAGCTCGACTTTTTGGGGCACATAGGCAATCCAAGACCGCCACTGCTCCAAATTAAGAGGACTAGATCCATCTCGATAAAGGTAAATGCTCCCCTTGTCTGCTGGATAAAGTCCAAGGATGAGTTGTACTAAGCTTGATTTACCAGAACCTGTTCCCCCAATGATACCAAGGATTTGCCCTTGCTCCATATCAAAGGAAATATCTCTCAGAGAAGGTTGGGCCGCATCAGGATAGGTAAAGGTCAGTTCTTGAACTTGTAAAACCTGATCACTGGTAGCTTGCTTTTGTTCTAATTCTGAATGGATGTCTTCTGGAGCTTCGGCAAAGACTTCCTCAATTCGCTTAGCTGAGATATAGGACTGGTTGAGGGAGTTTATCAGCATGGCTAGCTTGACCAATTCCACCAAAATTTGCAAGAGGTAATTGATAAGGGCAATGAGAGCACCTTGACTGAGCAGGCCTCCTTGAATAGAAATATAGCCTTGCCAGATAATAATAAGGAGGGTTCCATTAACAATCAGATAAGTCAGAGGCGTTAATAAACTAGACCAGAAACCTGTCTTTTCTTGCAATCTGGCATAGACTTGGTTAAGGGTTTGAAAAATTTGTAACTCTCGTTTTTCTTGCCCAAAAGCACGAATAACCCGCATCCCTTGTAATTGCTGGCGTGTTTCCTGAACCAGTTGGTCCGTTTTCTTTCTCAGACTGCTGTAGAGAGGATTGACCAGCCGAGAAAGGCCTACAATGACAATGGTCAAAATGACAACCATGACCAAGAACCAGAAAGTCAGCTCAGCTGAGATGCGATAAGCCATAAAAATGGCACCAAAAACGATAATAGGCGCTCGCAAAAAGAGACGCAGGAATTGATTGATACCAGTCTGAATCTGGTAGGTATCCGAAGTCAAGCGAGTCACCAAGCTAGAAGTGGTCAAACGGTTTCTGCTGTCCTTTGGTAAAGACAGAATATGACGATAGAGGTCGTTTGTCAATTCTTTGGCAAATCCAACCGCAGCCTTGGCTGAGTAAAACTGAGCTACCAAGGCCACTACAACGCCAATCACTGCAAAGATAAGGAGCAGACCAATCTGCATCCAGAGATGACCTTGATTTTTCTGGGGCAAGGATTGGTCAACAATCCCAGCAATCACCATAGGAACCAAGAGCTCAAACACAGCTTCTAGTAACTTGAACAAGGGTGCTAAAATTGATTCCTTGATGTAAGGTTTGAAGTAAGATAATAGGTGTTTCATAAATCCCTTTTATGCGTATTCTGGAAATGAAGAAAGTGGGAAGCACCCACCATCTCTGATTTATTTGTTTAAGTAAGGTAGTAGATAGCCATATCCTGCTTCTTCCATCTCATCCTTGGTTACAAAGCGCAAGGATGCAGAATTAATACAGTAACGGAGGCCACCAAACTCACGCGGTCCATCTGTGAAAACATGACCCAAGTGAGCATTTCCTGACCGAGAACGAACCTCGATTCGCTCCATTCCATGACTGAGATCCTTGTAATAATGAATCAACTCTTTGGAAATCGGACGGCTAAAACTTGGCCAACCACAACCTGAGGCAAACTTATCCTTGGCAAAAAAGAGTGGCTCACCCGTCGTGATGTCTACATAAATCCCTTCTTCAAAGATTTGGTCATAGGCATTGGTAAATGGAGCCTCTGTAGCAGCTTCTTGGGTAACACGATAGGACTCTTCGGTTAAGCTTTCCTTTAACACCTCTTGACTAGGCTTTTCATAGTTAGAGGCATCAATCAATGGCTTATCAGCATCGGTCACATCGATATGACAGTAACCTGAAGGATTCTTCTTAAGATAGTCTTGGTGGTAATCTTCAGCCAGAATGTAGTGGCGAAGTTGCTCCACTTCCACTGCAATCTTTCGCCCCAGCATGCGCTCCTGCTCCTGCACCACTGTGTAGATAGCTGGCAAGTCTGCTTCATCCTGGTAATATATACCAGTCCGATACTGACGTCCACGGTCATTTCCTTGTTGATTGACTGATAATGGATCAATAACACGGAAATAATAAAGTAAAATCTCTCTGAGTGATACTGTCTTCTCATCATAAATCACTTGAACCGTTTCTGCATGGTCTGTTTCCTTGAGCAACTGGTAATTGGTCGTTTCGACTTGACCATTAGCGTAGCCAACACTGGTTGCTAGTGCTCCAGAAATGCGTGAAAAATATTCCTCTAGGCCCCAAAAACAACCACCTGCTAGATAAATTTCTGCCATCTTTATTTCTCCTTTATCAAGTTTTTAACTAATACTCTTCGAAAATCTCTTCAAACCACGTCAGCTTACATCTGCAACCTCAAAACAGTATTTTGAGCTAACTTCGTCAGTTCTATCCACAACCTCAAAACACTGTTTTGAGCAGCCTGCGGCTAGCTTCCTAGTTTGCTCTTTGATTTTCATTGAGTATAAACTTCTTTTCAAAAAAAGGATAGGAAGCCCTCTGGTCGAGAGTTTCCCCATCCTATCATCTATTCTTTATTTTGCTTCGACACGGACACCTTGGGTATCAACCTTCAAGTCATGAAGTTTTCCTTTGAAGGGTTGCTTTTCCAATTCTGCCTTAATCGCCGGCATCTTGTCATGAGAAGCCAAAACCATAACTGTCGGCCCAGCACCAGAGAGGTAGGTTGCATAGGCACCATTTTCTTTGGCCACTTGCTTAATCGTCGCAAATTCTCTCACCAAGTCCTGACGGTAGCGCTCGTGGAAGAGGTCTCCCTCGATTGCTTGACCAGCTGTCACCATATCTCCTGCCAACAAGGCAGCAACCGCCACATTGGCAATAGAACTAGCCGAAACAGCTTCCTTGTAAGACAATTTCTTAGGCAAGACACCACGGCTGTCTCGAGTGCGCAATTCATAGTTTGGAATGTAGGCTAGGAAATCACACTCTGGGAAGTCTGCTACGATAGCTGAAACTTGTCCATCAACAGAGCTCGCAACAACGAGATTACCATAAATGGCTGGAGCCACATTGTCAGGATGTCCTTCAATCTTAGTCGCTAACTGCAATTTTTCATGGTCTGACAAGTTGAGCTGGCCCAGTTGGTTGGCTAGTTCAATTCCAGCAACAATAACCGAGCTAGAAGAACCCAAACCACGCGCCAAAGGAACATCACTGGTCATTTTCAAACGTCTTGGGTGCAAGTCTGGTACAATTTGCAGGGCAATTTTGAGCAAGAGATTACGCTCATCATGTGGAATCCATTTGCCAATCTGGTGTTCAATCAACCACTCTTCTCGTTCCTCGCAGACCTCAATTTGAAGATACTTGGTTACAGCTACACCGACCGAGTCAAAACCTGGCCCGATATTGGCACTGGTTGCAGGTACAATAATCTTCATCTTATTCTCCTAGCACCTTGAAGGTATTCAAGAGGTCGAATTCTGAAACCTTCTTCAATTCAGCTGAGACATTTTCAAGTTGAGATTTATTAATCTTGTGTGTAATAATCACAACACGCGCCTTGTCACCCTCTTTTCCGTCTTGGAGGATTTGCTTGAAGGAAATATCTTGAGCATTAAAAATTTCAGCCAACTTCAAGACCTGACCTTTTGAGTCTGGTGCCAAGATTGAGAAGTAGTAGTTTGCTTTAACATCCTCAGGATTTGCCAAGACCAAGTCACGGCTGTATTCGTTGAAATCTTTTCCAATTGTTCCATCATTCAAGCGACGAACGATACGAACAATATCAGCTACAACACTTGTTGCAGTTGGTTTTTGACCCGCACCTGGTCCGTAGTACATAGACTCACCAATACCAATAGATTCTACAAAGACAGCGTTCATTACGCCATTCACACTGGCAAGTGGGTGCGCTTTAGGAAGGAAGGTTGGAGTCACTTCTGCAGCAATTCCTGAAGGAGTTTCCTCGATAGAGCCAACCAATTTCACTACATAACCAAGCTCTTGAGCTACAGCTACATCTTCTGGTGTGATGTTGCGGATTCCCTTGTGGGCTACATCGTCAAATGCAACCTTCATACCAAAAGCAAATTGGCTCAAAATAACCATCTTGTAGGCTGCATCAATCCCATCCACGTCATTTGTCGGATCGCTTTCTGCAAATCCTAGACGTTGCGCTTCCGCAAGAGCATCATCGTAAGACCAGCCTTCTTCCACCATCTTGGTCATCATGAAGTTGGAAGTTCCGTTAACCACTCCAAGCACGCGCGTGACTTTATCAGAAGCCAAAGAATTTGCTAAAGTACGGAGAATTGGAATACCACCAGCTACTGCTGCTTCGTAGTAAAGTGCTACCTTATTATCTTGAGCGATTTCTAACAATTCTGCACCATGGACAGCCAAAAGGTCCTTGTTAGCAGTAACAACGTGTTTCCCAGCTTCCAAGGCACGAGTGATAAAGGTTTTAGCTGGTTCGATACGCCCCATCAATTCCACTACGATGGTAATATCTTGGTCTGATAAAATGTCATCCACATTGGTTACAAAGTTAAAGTCATTCCCTGCTGCAAGCAAGCGATTCTTTTCATCTTCATCCTTGACCAATACCTTAGCAACTTCAATCTCTGAATGTGCTGATTGATTGATTTTTTCTCCATTTTCCTTTAGGAGGAAAGGCACGCCACTTGCAACGGTACCAAATCCTAGTAAAGCAATTTTAACTGTCATGTTTGTCTCCTCGAAATTTTCTAATATAGCCATTATAACAGAATTTTGTGAAAATTCCTATTATAGTAAATCACTATTTCAGTCTAAAAAAGAAAAAACGAATCAGATGATTCGCTCTTCCTAAAATCTAGAAATAATTTTCCAGAAATGATTATCCAATCTTTTGTAGATTAATCACCGCATCGTGATTCATCAAGACTTGGCCATACTCTTGTAAGACTGAACGACTGATATCACTATCGTCTGCAAACTCGCGCATACGAGCCAACAGCCAAGCTGGATATGGACTTGGATGATTTTCAATATCCACTAAAATAGTCAAATAATAGCGCTCATTCATCTTGTAGAGTTCAGAAGTTTCCATATCAAAAGTCACTGTCTTAGCAAAAGTAACCAAGTCAGCCAACTTAGCAAAAGAAAGGATGTAATAGATGTAAGGTTCTTTCTTGCTCTCAGCTTCTTGTTGTTCCTGCTCCTGCTCTTCTTCCCTGGCTTCTACTTGCTCTAGAGATTGAATCGCTTCGATATCATCCTTAGTCTTTTCTGCAATGCTCTTTTCCAAGGTTTTGATAAATTCATCTGGCGACATTTGAGCCAATTCTTCCATATCTGGTAAATCCGATAAGTCTTCAAAATCTAGATTTTGATCAATCTTTGATTTGGTTACAAAGACATCGACCTTATCAGGTTTTGGAGTCACACGGAAGCTCAACATACCTGTATCCAGAAAGCTATCAGGCATCTCTAACTCATCCAAGATAGCATAAAAGAACTCTTCTGTTTTTTCTTGAGGAACAAGAAAGTCAGCAATCTCCATGCCACGATCCATCAAATCCTCTAAAGACATCGTGATTTTTAAAGTTGTATCACTAATTTGTTTCATTTTCATTGCTAGTAACCTCATACTTTCAGTTCTATCTATTATACTAGATTTTTACGATTTTATCAAAAGAATGAAGCGAGAATGTGATATAATACTAGAGACCATTTTACAATACAAGAAAGAAAGTACAATGAAAAATATAAAAGTTAATGCACTGGCTAGCTTACTAGTCAATGTTCTCAATATCGTTTTTCCTCTGATAACCAATCCTTATCTGACGCGGATTCTCAGCAAATCCAACTACGGTTATTTCAATACTGCCAATACCTGGGCTAGCTTTGTCATTCCTTTAGCCGCCTTCGGAATCTACAACTACGGAATTCGAGCTATCAGTAAGGTCAAGGATGATAAAAATAAAATCAACTATGTTTTCTCTAAATTATTCTATATCTCCATTATTACATCTGTTCTAACAACAAGTATCTATTTCCTATTTATTTACCTGGATAATAGTATTGAAAATTTAAAAGAACTCTACTATATACTTGGTGTCCAAGCTCTCTTCCAATTCCTTTATATCGAGTGGATGAACGAGGCTTATGAAAATTATGCTTTTATCTTATACAAAACCTTGCTTATTCGTATTGCTATGTTGGTCGCTATCTTCACCTTTGTAAAAACTCCAAATGATATCGTACCTTATGCAATTATCATGAGTGCAACAACCATCCTCAACTACCTGCTCAGTTTTCTTTGGATCAAGAGAGAAGTTTCCTTTGTCAAGATTGGTCTTGTCGAATTAGTCAAAGCATCTAAACCACTCTTGACCATGTTGCTTCTAGCTAATGCCAATATGCTCTACACCTTACTTGATAGAATGTTTATCACCAAAGGACCTGATGAAAACTACATTTCTTATTACACCATTGCTTCTAGCATCGTTATGTTGATTGCCAGTGTCCTGAGTGGAGCTATCAACGTCAGTATTCCACGTCTCGGCTACTATCTCGGTAAGAAAGACTACGAATCTTATAAAAATCTTCTGAACCAAGGAGCCGCCCTCTTTTATTTCCTTATCATTCCAACCAGTATTGGGATTATGGTATTAGGAAACTACGCAGCAGTTATCTACTCTTCTGAAAAATACCTTGAAGCTGGTATTGTGACTAGTGTCTTCGCTTTTCGGACTATCATTTGGGCCATCGAGTTAATCCTTGGTAAACAAATTATCTTCATCAACGACCACGAAAATCGTTTAACAGCCTTTTACTTTATTGGTGGTGGAGCTAATATCCTACTCAACAGTCTCTTGTATTTCAATAATATTTTTGCACCAGAGTACTACATTGCTACTACTATTATTGCAGAAACTGTAGTTGTTCTACTGGAAATTTACTTTATCAAGAAACATCATCTGCTTGACTTAAAAGAAATCTTTACTACTTTAACACGCTATACTATTGTATCGCTCGGATTCATTCCAATCTATTTTGCGTTTAAATTCCTTTTCCAAATCAACTCTTATACAGTCAACCTCAATATGATACTAATGGTACTCTCTACTGTAACAGCTTGTGGAATCTACTATCTCTTGATACTTTTTATCACAAAAGATAAAACATTCCATTATGCACTCAATCTTGCTCTTGCTAAGATTAAAAGAAATTAAAAAAATCACCTACCTATCTAAAACAAGGAATATTCCAGTAGATAGGTAGGTGATTTATTTTATCGAATTATCAAATCAAAGCAACTTGCTCATAAATTAATCAATCCAGTAATTTTTATCAGTTCCTGGATTTTGATTTTCAATAGGTGGAGGAGTCATATAGTCTTCACCAAACTCGTAAACCAAAATCTCATGAAATTTTCTAGGAACCTTCACAAGAATATTCTCATATGGCATTTCAATTGTATCATATAACCACTCTTTCTTAATTCCGCTTGGATAGTAAGAGTCATAGGTAATACATGCAAGATCTGTAGCCTGCTCAACATCATATTGCAAAGCTAACTTCTCCAATTTTTCATTCCATTTCTGTGGAGAAGTCAGTCTGAAAATTGCAGATGCAAAATAACGTGGTAAATTCTTGACACCTCCATTATCTATTTTGACTCCTTTAAAATTCAGAGACGAAAGTCTAATAAATTGTTTATAAAGTCTCATCTTTTTTCTATCACGTTCATCTGTAACAACTCCATCGTATGGAAAAATGTCAACACAAGTACCTAGAACAACCGACTTATCTAAAAGATTAGCATCTCTTCTTGTCCTCACATCATAAACTCTCATATATGTATAAGGGTAGCCTTTTGTTTCTCTATATGAAATTAATCTGTAGTAGGGATGTTTTTCATTTTTTAATATCTCATAGAGCTTTTCAAATTCATCTCGAGCCAAAGAAATATCGGTATCATCATCCCAAGGAATAAAACCTTTATGGCGTACAGCTCCTAGCAAGGTTCCAAAATCAATAAAATACTTGATTTCATGTTCCTCACACAATTCATGCAAATAGTTTAAAATATCTAATTCAATTTGTTTAATTTCTTCAAGAGTCAAAATTTTCTCTGACATCTATTATTCACTCCTAATCTTTTTATATCGAGTCAATGGTTTCTTCATTTCAATAACATCATTGGGATACCTTAATAATTTTCCACAATTGAAAATCATGATGAGAGAACCTTAGCTCAACTGGTGGCAGTTGCGTATAATCTCCGTAGTCCGAGGTCAGAATTTCATGATAGTTTTTTGGAATCATAAATTCTTTACCTTCGAATACACCCATAATAGTTTGTTCCAACCACTCTCGCTTCCAGACTGGTTTATGCATATCTTTATAAATAAGATAGTCAACCAACTCGTAATCATCTACTTTTCTAGATTTAGCAAGATTATCAATACCTCTAATATACTTGTTCGTATTTGTAAAATAGAAAATAATGACTGATATATAGCGAATTAAAGAATTTAATAGGCTTTTAGTATTGGTAATCCCTTTAAATGTATAACAGCTTAATTGACGTTTTTTTATAAGTCTCGTCATTTTATCTTTAAAAACAGAATCATCCTCATAACCATCTACAGGGAAAATATCTACATAAATCCCCATATTGGAATCAATGCGAACATCTTCTTCTAACAAATAAGTTTGATTATCCTGCACTTTCATGAAGGGATAGACATAGTTGAGATTATTTTTATAAGACATCACTTCGTAACGTTCGTCAGGGTTAGAGATAAGGTAGTCTTGCAACTTTTCATAATCTTCTCGTAACATACAGATATCCATGTCATCATCCCAAGGAATAAAACCTTTATGACGAACCGCACCGATAAGACTGCCATAAGCTAGGAAATATTTGACACCAATTTTCTGACAAGTTTCATGAATGTATTCTATGATTCCTAGTTCCATCTGTTGAATCTCTCTAATATCAGTTACTTCCTGATAACGAATACCTTCATCACGTTTGCAAACAACTAATCCATAACCAATAATCAACCAAAAGATAATATTAATAAAGTTAGTTGAGTACATAATCTGACTTTCAAATAATTGACCGAACAAGATGCCAAAGAAAAGAATCATAATCAACTTTTCAGAGTTCTTTTTAGAAACAATCAAATAAGTCAAAAAACGCTTAAATATATATCCTAGTAGAAGTAGAAAAGATACTAAACCTAAAATTCCAGAACTAACAAATATCGTTACCAAAATGTTATGGAAATTTCCACCAATAAGAGAATTTTGAATCTCAAATTTACTGAAATATTTTGTGTAATAATCTGGAACATTTCGTACACCATAACCAAAAATTGGTTTCTCACTTCCCATTTTTATAGCATTTTTCCAAATATAAGTTCTACCACTAGGTGTTGTTTCTATTAGATGAAGTTCTCCTGTTTTTTTTATAACTGAAGAATCCGTTTCTGCATAAGATTGTCCTTTATTTAAGTCTAATACAGTCGCTTTCCCCGAGGATATGTAAATAGAGGTTACATAACTCAATCCGATATTAGCAGCAGAAACAAGTAAAGCAGAAACTATAAAGATTAGAAATCGCTTAGCTAACTTGCCCCTGTTAATAAAGAAACTATAAAACCCAAGCATTAACACTAAAGATAATAAAGCTCCTCTACTTTGCATGGTTGCAAAATAAACTAATTGAATCACATTATTCAGTTTAAGATAGACAGAATATTTACTTCCTTTATGAATCAAATACATAGCCAAAACAATGCTAATGTATGAAAATATCGCACTAGCATTTGGATTGACAATCCCCCACAGACGTCCATTCATAACACCATAGTAATAAGATTGCTGTCCAATTTTAAATAGGATAAGGACTCTACTTACCAATAAACCAAACGCAAAAATCGCAGAAGAAAAAGAAACAAGTTGAATAGTGTATACAATCCAATCAAATAATTTCTTTAATTGACCTGATTCTAACATGGTAAATAATAAAATATAGGTTACCATAAAGAGGATCTCAATCACATTTCCAATCAAATGTCCAGAGCGATTGAAAATAGCTGATAAGAGATGACTTCCAGCTAAGAGTCCAAATAAGGACAGAAATTTACGATCTACTATGATTTTTTTCCACTTAAACAATAATGTATAGCAAATATAAAACAATACAATTGCTGATAATCCCTTATAAAGAGGATTGGCTATCTTATAAACTAGTGAACTCATACTTAAAATCGAAATAAAAACAAACAGATATGAAACCCATAGTTTTGATTTTTCAAAGTATTCATTCATTATTGGAAAATTCATTTTCAACTCCTTCTCATAATATTAGTTTCTGAATCCAACAATTTTTTTATATATCCATGGAGAAAAGACAAGTGACAGGACAGCTATCTTACGAAATGTGGTGAAATAAGTATCCTTCCATATTTCGTGTCGATGCTGAATGATCCAAGTCCTTAGTTCGACTTTCTCCTTTTGATACTGCTCAGATGAAGTAAATATGATTTTATCGTAGACTGTAATATATGACCAACATTCTCTATTTTTTAATTCATATTTTAAATTAGGAAATACTTGTGATACTTGAGCAATAATCCTCATATAAACTTCTATCGTATCAAATACATACCGATTAACAGATGTTGTCGCACTTCCCTCACGATGATCATAATAATAAATTGGTTTGTCAATAAATACGCTACTGCATCTTGTCTTTAGTAGCAATTCAGTTAAAAATAAGGCATCTTCAGCTAGATGGTAGTCTGTATTAAATTTCTCATCTACCAGCAGGTCTCTCTTAAATAGTTTTGCGACTGGAAAGAATGATGTCTTAGTGGTCATCAGTAATTCTTTCATGGTTTCTTCTGTTGACCAAAGTTCTTTTCTACCAGAATACGGGGGTAAATCTGTCACTATTCCATTTTTGATATGATGTAGAGGAGCAATCACAAAACCTACATTTCCTCCCTCAACTGCACTAGCTAAAGTAGCTAGGTAATCCTTGGTGACGAAATCATCACTATCAACAAAAGTTATCCAAACACCCGTCGCTAGCTGAATTCCAATATTTCTGGCATTAGAAACACCAGCATTTTCGATATGGTAAACCTTGATATTTTCATACTGATATGCTAAATGATCACAGATTTGTCCACTAGAATCAGTAGATCCATCATTTATTAGGATTAGTTCAAAATTAGTATAAGTCTGATGAAGAATTGACTCCACACATCGCTCCAGATAGGCTTCTACATTGTAGACTGGAACGATAACGCTAATTTTTTCACCCATCATGCTCCATATTCTCCCTTGTATTCTGTATAAGACTTATCCATATCAGCGATGACAGCATCATGATGCGGTAGCTGCTTGTCTGCTGGCGGAGGAGTCATATAATCGCCAAAAGCTGTGCTGAGATAGGCATCGTAGCCAACTGGAATAGGCATCTCTGTCCCTTCAAATGGTAAGAAAAGATTGTCTTCAAAAGATACGATTGGGTACTTGTTTCTCATGTAGCCAGGACCTGAGCATAATTCTGTGATGCCATCGCTCTCATCCAGACTATACTTGGTCATTTCTTTCTCAGCTTTTTTCCAAATGCGATAACGGAGAGATTTTGGAGTCACACCCAGTAAAATACGGCTTCCCCATTTCATAAGTGCACCATGCTTTTCTGGAATAGTTTGGGCACAAAAGAGTGAATAAATCAGTGCCCAACGAACCTGTTTTTTCCGCTCAGCTGGATTTTTCGGATAATAATCCAAAGGCAACACATCCAAGGCCAGACCATGTGGTAAATTCAAATCCTGCTGGTAAGGTTTGATACAGGTAGTTTCCTTGTCACGAATGGTAATAAAAAGATTGCGGTCGACAAAATCCTTGTTACTCTTTGACAAGAAATAACGCTCATCTGCATAACGAGGCCATAATTCTGCCAATTTTTCATAGTCCTTACGGGGCATAAAAAAGTCTAGGTCGTCGTCCCAAGGAATGAAACCCTTGTTTCGAAGGGCACCAATAGCGCCTCCCCCACAGAGATAGCAAAGCAAATCATGTTCTTTACAAAAAGCCACAAAATATTCAGCCATCTCCAGACTTCGAGCCTGAATTGCTTTTAAATCAGTCATATTGTTCATTATTCTTTCTATCGTATCGTTTCATTATACCACAAATAAGGGGTGAAAATCTATTGCAGACTGTAAAAAATCAAAGCCTGATTGCTAGATAAATAGCCTTCAAACTTTGATTCTCCTATCTTATTTTATCTCAATCCCATCTGAGATAATTTATTCTGATATTTGTTTTGATCAACCAGTAAGCCCAAGCCTCCATAGACATCATAGGCATCGACCCAATCACCTAGTTCTGGAACTGTTAATCTCTCAATGCCATTTTGCGCTCCATCTAGGAAGGATAAGCCATTGGTCAGTAGGAAACTATAAGGAACATTCGTAGAGGTCATGCCAAAGACCTTACCAAGTGCTTCTGATCCAGTAAAGAGTTTAGTTGGATCCTTGAGTTGTTGCAGAACAGCTGTCAACACTTGCTGTTGTCTCTTAGTACGACCATAATCACCTTCATCGTCATCACGGAAGCGAGCATAGTTGAGCAAGGTTGATCCGTTCATCTGCTGTTTCCCAACTTTGATGGTTTGGGTTGGAGACTCAGTCTCAGTAGCATGTAAATCATCTCCGACTGTAGCTTCTGTTAATGGACGCCCATTCAATGTTGAAAATTGGGCATCAATTGTCACACCATCAGGAAAAAGCGTGTCAATCGCTGTTGCAAAGGCCTGGAAGTCTACCAAAGCATAGTACTTAATGTCCAAGTCAAAATTATCTTTCAAGACTTGGCGAACCATTTCTGCCCCTTTTTGCCCCTCTTGTTCTCCTAACTCATAGGCTACATTTAATTTGTTATCGGACTGCTTTCTACCGTTAATCACTTGGCTATAACCGTCTATATAAACCAAATTGTCACGCATGAAGCTGACCAGCTTAATTTTCTTATCTGAGCCACCAACATTTAGTACCATAATAGAGTCTGTTCTCGTTTCAGCACTGTTTTGGCCAATTCGTCCATCCGTCCCCATAATCAAAATATTAACTCCATCTCTGGTATCTTGACCATTAAAGACTTCTACTTGAGCTGCCTTAGCATTGGCAGGTTTGTTTGGATCAGCATTTGAATACCCTTTTAGGAACATAAAAATCATGCCAAAACCGACACAGGCCAGAAGGGCAAGCAATCCTGCAAAAATGCGCCCCCAACGAATCTTGCGTTTTTTTGCTTTAACCTTTGGTTGAGAATGACTTTTCTGGTATTTTTTTGAACGACTACGGTTACCATAGGATGGAAGAGGAGACTGATTGATTGGTTCCATGAAAGACTCTTCCATATCGTGATTTTCATTATGAATTTCTGGAGAAACTTCGCTACCGCTAGCCATATTTAACTTACCTTGTAGGTAAGCAAACTCCTTTTTCTCTCGCTCATTGAGGTAATGAATGTTCTTAAAAAGATAGTCATAACGCAACTGCTCGTGATGGCTTAAAGGATTTTCTTGGCTCATCTTCTCTCCTTTCCATGGTCTGATATTGGATAAATAGGATAGGCGCCCAGAACCTTATACTGAATTCCAATCGCTTCTAATTCTTTTTGGGCAAAGTGGACCAGGTCCTTATCGGCATAGTCCACATCGATAATGAAAAAGTATTCTCCCAGTGCTGTCTTGAGTGGCCGACTTTCAATTTTTGTCAGGTCAATTCCTCGCCAAGCAAAGGTCGATAGGGCCTTATAAAGTGCACCTGGAAGGTTGTCAGGTAAGGTCAAGGCCAAACTCATTTTTTCAGTTTGTGCTTGCAAGGGAATGGCTGTACCTTCAGCTCCCAAAACCCAGAAACGTGTAAAATTAGCTTCCATTTCTTGAATATCTTCAGCAATCAGTTCTAAGCCATATTCTTCAGCAGAACTTCTTGGTGCAATAGCCGCAAAAGGCTGATTAGGATGTTCGGAAATAAAACGGGCCGCATAAGCTGTACTAGCTGTTACCTCGATTTGGGCCTCTGGATATTGTTCATCGATGAATTTCTTTCCTTGAGCCAAGGCCTGAGGATGAGAAAAAATCTTTTCAATCTTAGTATGGCCTGGAACCACCATCAACTGCTGATGAATGGGCTGAACGATTTCTGCAACTGCTTGAATGCGAGCCTGATGAAAAAGGTAGTCCAAGGTTTCATGAACACTACCCTCGATAGAATTTTCAACTGGCACCACAGAATAGTCCACCAAGCCTTGCTCATAGGCCTTAATGACATCTGTAATGTTGGCAAAAGCCTGCAATTCCTCATGAGGAAAAGCTGTCTGCACTACGTGGTGTGAAAATGATCCCTTGGGACCTAGATAAGCAATTTTCATCTCAGTTCCTCTATAATTTCCTCTGGACTTAGCTTGGTCACATCCAAAACCCGACTGGCCACTTCCTCATACCAAGCCTGTCTTTCTTGGAAAATAGCTGCAAGTTCTTCCTTGCTATTATTTAGAAAAAGCGGACGCTGATTGTCCTTATCAGCTGCGATACGTTGGTAGAGGGCTTCAAAATCAGCTTTCAGGTAGATGTTATCAGAATTGGTCTTTAGTAAGTCACGATTTCGCTGAGAAATAACCACTCCTCCACCAGTTGACACAACTTGATCTCTTTGTAGTAAATCAGCTAGGACTTCTGACTCTATCTGACGAAAGGCCGCTTCTCCCTTTTCAGAGAAAAATTCCGCAATGGACATACCTAAACGCTTCTCTATCAGAGCATCCATATCGAGATAATCTAGGTCCAAGCCTCTTGCAATAGTCGATTTGCCAGCACCCATAAAGCCTAGTAACACCTTAGCCATGAATCAAGTTCTCCAAATCATCAAAGAAGCTAGGATAGCTGGTATTGATGGCTTCAGCACGGTCAAGTTCCACTTCTCCATCTGCAACCAAGAGAGCCGCGATAGCCGTCATCATGCCGATACGATGGTCTCCAAAAGTATTGACTCTAGCACCGTGAAGTGCTGATTTTCCTTTGATAATCATTCCATCTGCCGTCGGAGTAATATCTGCTCCCATACTATTTAAAGCGTCTGCCACAACCTGAATGCGGTCTGTTTCCTTAACCTTGAGCTCCTCAGCATCCTTGATAACTGTTACACCTTGGGCCTGGGTCGCCAGAAGCGCGATAATTGGCAATTCATCAATCAAGCGTGGAATCAAAGCGCCACCAATCTCTGTTCCTTTCAAGTCAGAAGACTCAACAGTCAAGGTAGCAGATTTAGCGACTGTGTCAATTTCTGTCATTTCCAATTTTCCACTCATGGCGCGAATGACATCAATGATACCTGTACGCGTTTCGTTGATGCCCACATTCTTAAGCACCACACGAGAATTTGGAACAATCAAACCTGCGACTAACCAAAAGGCTGCACTTGAAATATCTCCTGGAACAACCACATTTTGTCCTGTCAATTTTTGTGGCCCTTGGACTGTGATTTTCTTGCCCTCCACACTTAAATGGCCACCAAATTGTTGTAACATATCTTCAGTATGATTACGGGTGCATTCTTTTTCGATAATAACGGACTCCCCCTGAGCCTGCAAAGCTGCAAACATCAAGGCTGACTTGACTTGGGCAGAGGCAATTGGCAACTCATAATGAATAGGTTTTAGGTTTTTCGTCCCTTTTAAATGAAGGGGAGGCAGGTCTCGCTCAGTTTGCCCTGAAATACTAACGCCCATTTGTTTCAGTGGAAGGGTCACACGATCCATAGGACGTTTGGAAAGACTGTCATCTCCAAACATTTCTACTTCGAAGTCTGCACCTGCAAGGACACCTGAAATCAGGCGAATCGAGGTTCCAGAATTTCCCATATCAAGAGCATTTTGCGGCGCTTTTAAGCCGTCCATACCGACACCTTGAATAGTAATAACCCCATCTTTGTCCTCAATCTCAACACCAAGGTCTCGAAAAACCTGCATAGTAGAAAGGACATCTTCACCCCGCAGTATATCATAAACCTTGGTCTCACCCTCAGCCAAACTTCCAAAAATAATGGAACGGTGGCTGATAGACTTGTCACCAGGGACGCGGATACTGCCATGTAAGTGGCTAATATTTGTTTTTAGTTTCATACTGGACCTCATACTTGCAATACTTTTACCTATTTTATCATAAAAAGCCAGAAATTCCTTAAAAATTCCTGACTTTATAATAGTTATTTTCTTATTTTAGCAATTCTGAAACTGGTTCAAAAACAATTTTTTCAATGTCAGAAAGGTAAATGGCCAATTGTTGTTGCTTGATAAAGAATTCTGACAAGAGGCTATTTCCTTGAATCTGTTTACCAAAGCCTTCCATTTTCGCTTGAAAGGAAGCATCTGGCATTTGACCTGTCTGCGCTAGTCTTTGAATTTCCTCTTGGAAAGCAACATATTCTGTAAAGATTTTGCTTGCCTCAGCATCTGCTGAAATAGCATCTTTAGCTGCTTTGACAGCCTTGTATTCTGGTAATTCGCGTAGACCGCGACTGAGTTCGTTTGCACTATCGTAAATATTTGACATGATTTTCTCCTTATTTATTTCTTTTAAAATTACTAGTCACTCTGTGGTCATTATTATTGTGCAATCACTTTTATATGACCTCTTGAATGTCCATTGCTTAATTCCTTATCTGGTATATACTCTATCTTCAAAGTTCCTAAATTAGAACCTGTTTTTATTTCATTTGACATAAGATTATCAAAATAGTGATCTATCTCATCATCGGATAAGGATGATTCAATCGATTTAACAATATCATGAAATACTTCTTTCATTCCTACAACACCAGATTCACTATTTTCATTTGTCTGATTAATTGTTACATTGATTTTATCAGTATCATTTGCATGTAAAAGCTCCAAGTAATATCCGTAGCTTGATGCGAAATATTTTATTTTTATATTTCCTTTTTTGATATTTTCTAATGGGCTATTAGAATTTTGATTATAGCTATTAATAAAATCATTAATAATTCTATCATCTACATACTTTGAATTGGTTTTCTCTTAACTTATTTCCTTGTTGGATGGTTCATTTTTTGTCTCAACACTTGCTTCTGAAGTAGTTTTCACATCTTTTTTAACAGCGTAAGCTCTAAGTAAGATAAAAGAAATAAAGATAACACCAAATATGAATTTAAGCTCTATTTTAGGCATATTTTTCTCCTTATTTGATGACGACTGTGTAATCGGTGTTTTCTGTTATTAGATGCTCCGCTCTTTCCAAGTCTTGAGCATTTTTAAATGAAATTTGTAGAATCCCGTGAATATCTTCACGGTTTTCCTCGTTGATATGAATATTGACCAAGGAAGTTCCACGTAGCAGTTCTAAGATTCGTAAAATAACGTCTTCTTCATCGGGAACATCGACATAGAGGTCATAAGAGCTATCTACTCCACCACGCTTATGGATTTCCATGACCTGACGTTGCTCACGCGCTTGGTTGAAAAAGTTCCAGATTTGCTCTTCATCTCCCTTGCTGATAGCCTGACCAACCTCATCTAAACGTTCCTTAAAATCCTCAATTCGGTCTAGAATGGTTTCACGATTGGACAAGAGAATAGAGGTCCACATACCTGGCTCGCTTTCCGCAATCCGAGTCATATCTCGAAAACCACCTGCCGCAAAGCGCCTTGCCATCTCATGTTCTTGAGCATAAACCGCGGTCTGCTCCATGAGACTAGAAGCTAGAATATGAGGAAAATGGCTAATCTGAGAAGTCACACGATCATGCTCCTTGGCATCAATTTCGATAAAGCGAGCATGAAGACCTGAAAGCAGAGCCTTCATTTCCTCAAGCGTGTCCTGACCTGTCAGACTCGAAGGTGTAAAGATATAATAGGCATTTTCAAAGAGATTGACATCTGCAGAAGCAGCCCCTGTCTTGTGACTACCAGCCATGGGATGGGCCCCGACAAAGCGAACAGACTTGCCAGCCAAATATTGCTCCGCCGCATCTACGATGGATGACTTGGTCGAACCGGCATCTGAGATAATCACACCTTCTTTCAAGTCCAAGTCGGCCAATTCCTTAATAAAGGAAATGGTTTGTTTGATTGGCAAACTAAGGATGATGACATCTGCTAAAGGAGCAAAACTGGCAAAATCATCTGTTGCACGGTCAATCATGCCTTCTTTCAAGGCAATATCTCTCGAAGCTTGACTGCGATTATAACCTAAAATTTCATAATCTGGATGATCCCGTTTGATACCGAGTGCCATAGAGGCACCAATCAAACCAAGACCTGCGATATAGACTGTTTTTGCCATAGGAACTCCTTAATAGTTCTTTGTATACTCTCGGTGCTTAGCTACCGCTTCTTTTAATTCCTCTAGATTATCTGATGAGAATTTTTCAAGGATTTCTTGTGCCAGAACCGTTGCCACAACAGCTTCCATGACCACACCTGCTGCTGGAAGAGCAGTCGGATCACTTCTCTCCACAGTTGCCTTGTAGGGTTCATGGGTTTCGATATCCACACTCATGAGTGGTTTGTAGAGGGTAGGAATGGGTTTCATGACGCCGCGAACAACGATGGGTTGCCCATTGGTCATACCACCTTCGAAACCACCTAAATTATTAGTACGGCGGGTATAACCGTCTTCTTTAGACCAGAGAATTTCATCCATAACTTGGCTGCCTTTACGGTAACCAGCTTCAAATCCAAGACCAAATTCCACCCCTTTAAAGGCATTGATAGAGACAACTGCTTGGGCCAATCGCGCATCCAATTTTCTGTCCCATTGGACATAGGAACCAAGACCAACTGGAACACCTCCGACGACTGTCTCCACAACCCCACCGATGGTATCACCGTCACGTTTGATTTGGTCAATATAATCCTTGATTTCCTGTTCCCGTTCTTGGTTGACAATAGAAACTTCAGACTGGGCAGCTCTTTCCTTAATCTCAGCCACTGTTAGATTTTCAGGAACATCGATTTCCTTGCCACCAAAGACTACGACATGGTTGGCAATCTCCATATCCAGCTCAGCCAAGATGCGTTTGGCTACTGCCCCAACTGCCACCCGCATGGTGGTTTCACGGGCAGATGAACGCTCCAAAGAATTTCTCAAATCATCAAAACGGTACTTGATTCCCCCAACCAAGTCGGCGTGACCGGGACGAGGATGGGTGATTTTTCGTTTGCTTTTAAGGCGGTCTTCAATGTCCTCCGCAGACATGATATCCAGCCATTTCTGATGGTCCTTATTGATGACATCCATGGTAATAGGAGCCCCAGTCGTCTTCCCGTGGCGAACACCCGAAGTAAAGATAACTTGGTCGCTCTCAATCTTCATACGACCACCACGACCGTAGCCACCCTGACGGCGTTTAAGGTCGCCATTGATATCCTCAGCTGTCAAAGGAAGTCCAGCTGGAATTCCCTCAATGATAGCCGTCAAACGGGGTCCGTGTGATTCTCCTGCAGTTAAATATCTCATACACTCTCCTTATTTTACCAAGTAGTCTTTCATCTCTTCCAGAGAAACTGGGTGAATGGTCGCTGAACCGAGCTCTGGTACCAAGACCAATTTCAAGGTGTTGCCACGCGCTTTCTTGTCATGAGTAAGAGCTTGATAAAGCTTATCAACATCCCAGTTTTCATAGTCAACAGGCAAGCCAAATTTCTGACACATATCTGTAATGGACTGAGTTATGCCAGCTGGCATGAGACCTTTTTCCTCAGCAACCTTGGAAATCTGCACCATTCCCATGGCTACAGCTTCTCCATGCATGACCTTGCCATAACCGGCAGTCGCTTCAATGGCATGGCCAATAGTGTGCCCAAAATTGAGGTAAAGGCGAACACCGTTATCCAACTCATCCTCAACTACCATCTTGCGCTTGACTTGACAAGAATATTCAATTAAAGTCTCTGCGTGTTCCAAAATACTCTCTACAGAACCATCCAGCTCCGTCAAGAGAGCCCAAAGTTCTGGGTCCTCAATCAAGCCATACTTGATAACCTCACCCATCCCTTCAATCAACTCTCTTTTTCCGAGGGTTTCAAGAACAAGCGGATCAATCAGAACCCCATCTGGTTGGGCAAAGGTACCCACCATATTTTTAGCAAATGGAGTGTTAACGCCCGTCTTTCCACCAATAGACGAATCCACCTGGGCTGTCAAACTAGTCGGAATCTGAACAAAATGAATGCCCCGCATATAGGTAGAGGCTACGAAACCAGCCAGGTCTCCAACGACACCACCTCCGAGAGCCACGATTCCATCGCTACGAGTCAGACCTTTCTTAACTAAAAATTCATAGACTTTCTGAACAGTGGTCAGATTTTTCCGTTCTTCCCCTTCTAAAAAGTCAAAAACTGCTACCTGAAAACCAGCATCTTCTAGGCTGAGCTTGACCTTCTCTGCATAAAGAGAAGCTACATGGTTGTCTGTCACAATGACTACCTTTTGTGGTTGCCAGAGTTCTCGCAACCATTGACCAGCCTGAGCCAGACAGCCTTTTTTAATCTGAATATCATAAGGATGATGAGGAATATCGATTCTGATTTTCATAGGAGAATCTCCTTTTCTTTATTGGTATTTTTCTGTTAAAGACTGCCAAATCTCTTCTGTCGGCATTTCCTTGCCTGTCCACAGTTGAAAAGCTTCTGCAGCTTGATAGAGCAACATTCCCAGACCATTGACCGCTGGATTCCCCTGACTTCTGGCCCATTTCAAAAATGGGGTTTCAAAAGGCTTGTAAATGATATCTGCTACTAAAAGAGTTTCTGATAGGACAATGTTTTCAGGAACTGGAGATGATTGACCATCCATCCCTACACTTGTGGCATTAACCAGCAAATCAGACCCAGCAATCCTTGCTTGCAGTTCAGGAACATCTTCTAAAGCATACAAGTCCACTTTAAAGCCTGTCTGCTCCTGTAACTTGTCTAGATAAGGTCTTGTTTTTTCCATCGAAACCGAACGGACAAAGACAGAAATCTGACTGACTCCGTCCAAAACAGCTTGCGCCAAGATAGACTTAGCCGCACCACCTGCACCCAGCAGGGTCATCTTTTTACCTGTAATTGTAAAAGAAGGCAAGCTCTTAAAAAATCCCTTGCCATCTGTATTATATCCAATTAAATTGCCATTCTCATTGACAACCGTATTAACCGCACCGATCAAGCGCGCTTCGTCACTCAGCTCATCCAAATAAGGAATCACCTGCTCCTTATAGGGCATGGACAGGTTGATGCCAAACATCTGGTAGCGACGAATATTGGCCACTGTTTCTGCCAAATCACCCGCTTCAATCTCCCAAGCCACGTAAGCACCATTGGTAGCTGTCGCCTCAAAGGCACTATTTTGAATAAAGGGGGAAATAGAATGCTTAATAGGATTGGCAACAACGGCAGCTAAACGTGTATAGCCATCAAGCTTCATCCAAAATCTCCCTGATTTTTTTCATGCTAGCTAGAGAAATCTGACCTGGGGCACTTGCCTCATCTAGACTAGCAAAGGACCAGCTAGAACCTGTCACATCCGCAGTGATACGAGAGACCTTGCCCACCTTGCCCATAGAAATGGTTACATATTCCTGTTCAGGATTGAGGGTTTTAAAACCTCGTGTATAGTTCATCAAGTCTAAGACATCCTGCTCCGTGTGAGCCATCACCGCAACCTTAACAAGTTTTGGATTTAAGCTCGTCAACTCTGACAAGATTTCCATCAGATTTTCAGGTGTTTCTTGGAAATTGTGGTAACTCAAAATGAGATTTGGGAAGTCCAACATTTCCTCAAAAACATCCTTGTAGCTATAGTACTCAAAATCAATATAGTCTGGTTGATAGAGTTGCGCCACTTCCTTGATTAGATGGATATATTCTTCTGGAGAAAGGTCGATTTCTCCCCCTTCAGAACGAGTTCGCAATGTGAAAACCAACTCACGACCTGCGAATTTTTCAAAAATAGCTGGAGCTACCTGCAAAATCGCTTCCTTAGGCAGATAGTCGGCACGCCATTCAATGATGTCGGCATCCAGATACCTCGTGGCATCCAGAGCCTGAGCCTCCTCTAAACTTCTTGGCATTACTGAAACGATTAATTTCATTTACTAACCTTCATACTAATCACCTTGAGGTAATTACTACTTTCATCTTTTTTATTATAGGCGAAATCTGCTGGAAGACCGTATTTATTTAAAATCTGGTAACTTCTTCCTGCAAAGCCTTTATCAATTTGTTCTGTAAATTTCTGACGGGATACATTGGCAGCATTGGTACTGGCAATGATAATCCCTCCAGGATTTAAAATCTCAAGACTCTGGGATATCAACTTGTGATAATCCTTTGCCACAGAGAAGGTCTGTTTTTTGTTCCGAGCAAAGCTAGGCGGATCTAGAACAATCACATCGTAGGTCAAGCCTTTTCGCTTGGCATACTTGAAATACTCAAATACATCCATAACTATAAAACGATGGTCATCTGTGCTGAGCCCATTTGCCTGAAAATGTGCTTGAGACAATTCTCGTGAACGTTTGGCTAGGTCAACAGAAGTTGTCTGGCTAGCTCCTCCCATAGCTGCAGCTACTGAAAAGGCTGCTGTATAGGAAAACATATTGAGCAAGGATTTCCCCATAGCCAAACCGTCAACTAAACTACCACGAACCTCGTGCTGATCTAGGAAAATTCCTGTCATCAAGCCATCATTCATAAAGACTTGATAGAGGACACCATTTTCCAAAACAGTGAAGAAGTCAGGTGCTTCTTGACCATAAACATGGGCAGATTCATAGTCCAAACCCTTAAAACGGATCTTCTCATATGCTCCTAAAACCTCAGGAAAAACCTGTCTAAAGGCTTCTGAGATGGTCTGACGAATCTGATAAACATAAGAGTTATACCAAGAAAAGACAGCATAGTCGCCATAAAGGTCCACTGTCAGACCACCAAAACCATCTCCCTCTTGGTTAAAGAGACGAAAGGCAGTTGTCAAATCATCTTGATAGTAGGCACTTCTCTTTTCTTTAGCTTGTCTAAACAGTGCTTCAAAGAACGCTTGATTGAAGATCACCTTGTCTGTGCTCACAAACCAGCCCAAGCCCTTGTTTTGCTGAGAAAGGTAGGCAGTCCCAAGAAAGGTTCCTTCCTGACTCTGCACTTCTACTTCCTGATCCTTAAGATTGACATTCTCAAGATCGCTGGCTTCTAGTAAAACCAAACCTTTGGCAAGCTTCTTTTCAACCCGCTTACTGACTCTTATTCTATTCATAACTACCATTATATCAAATTTTTAGACAATTCTCAAAAAAGAAACAGCCCCTGCTTTTTACTTTCATTTTAAAAAATAGTATACTGATACTAATTAAAAATTAGGAAGTAAATGTGTAAGAATCACAATAAAAGATGCTCTTCCGTCTCGGAGGAGCATCTCTTTTTATAAAATAAAATTCAATGAAAATCAAAGAACAAAAAACTAACCTCAGTTTAACTTTGAGATTGTAGCTAGAGAGGCTGTATCAGCAATATGTGTCTGTCAAATTTAGTGACAAAGGTAGAAGAAAGATGACGAAATAAATCAGCTTCAGCAGATATATGGAATATTTGATTTTATAGAAAAGCATTTTGTTACAAACTCAATATACTATCAATAAATAATATTATAGAAGCAACAATAATTATAATTTCACCTATCTGCATAATTCTATTTCGAACTCTAAATATATGTTCTATCAAAAATACTTGGATCACACACATTATAGGAATTAACGTTTTTGAAATTGAAAAATATCCAAATAAATAAACTATAAACAACAAAAATAGAACTATGTTGTATTTCTTATTCAAAACATTCCTCCCTATATTTTTTTGATTACCAATCTTAATCATTTACAACTACATTCTAACAAACTATAAAAGCATTTGTCGAATTGAATTTATCAATCAAGCGACCAACTATCTCATCTTTTTTCTATTTCTGTCAATATGCGTGACAGGTAGTAATGATAGCCAAAAATAGCAAGACCAAGCAGAAGGATCAGAGCTCCTACTCCCAAGCTAATGGCAAGGATAGGGGAGAGAGACCGAACCAAGAATAAGCTCCCTATTACAAGGGCCATTAAGATAACACTATAAATTAAGAGTAAAACTATTGCTACTATACGATTTGAACGGTTCACCAGGTCCGTAATGTTACTCCAATTGGTTGACAAATTTTTCACGTCCTTAAGGTAATGGTGGCAAGAAAGGATGACACTTGCAAAGATCCAGGCCACAAGGAGGTAGATCATCGAAAGGATAGGCAAGCCTAGATATAGAGAAAGACCAAGTAAAGTCAGGACTGGTAAAAAGGACTGGACAGCAAATATAATCCAAAATTTCACTTTCACATAACGAGCAAAGTCAAAGGGTAAACTCTTAAGAAAATCAACATTTTCCCTCTCCAAGGACAAGGCAATTGAATGTAGGCTGGTGATATTGTTATTGACAACTGCTATAAAGAGAGCTATAAAAAACAAGGGTAACCAGTATGGAGGATGAATATCTGGAACTATCTGAGAATCTCGGATTTTGGAAATCAGACCGATCATCATGAGATAAGGAAGGAAAGCACTTGTAAAAAGCACTGTAATCACGCCAGTCCCCTGTCCCAAGAGGGTGAGGTGGTAGCGTAAAACCATACGGAAAAATCCCTTTTTATTAGTAGTTGAAATTCTCTCCTTGCTGCGACGTTCTTTTTTGACCTTCTCCTCACTATTAAGTAGGATCACGTCATAAAAATGAGGAAAAACCTTCTTTTTGGTCAGGTAAAGCAAGAAAACAGTTAAAGCTATCCAAGCGAGCAGACCCAGGATGGCTTCCGTCGAAAAAGGAGCCACTGCTATTTTGTAAAAGATATGAAGAGGATAAAGGAGAAATGGAATGTCTCTAACTTTGTCAACAATACTTCCAAAAGTCGACTGTAGAAAGAGGACAAATATTAAAGGTATGAGAACCCCTATCCCAATCATCACATTCGAAAAAATAGACTGATACTTTCTGAAAACCGTAGTCTGAGCCAAGAAATGTACTGCCACTACCATCACTAAAGTAACAGAGACAAATAACAAGGCCAAGGACAGCAGCATCAAAGGCAAGCCCAGCCAAAGAGAAGGAGCTAGCCTAATATAGAGGACTAGAAAATAAGCTAGGATTGGTACAATTCCAGCTAGAGCTGGCAAGAGAACAGACAGTCCTTTAGCAATTATAATCTCTGATTCTTTAAAGGCATAGGGTCTATACGATACCAAATCCTTACTCTCATAAAAGACATTGTAAAATGCAGTGAAAGAAGTTGAAAAGGCAAGCACCAGTAAAATAGCAACCATGGTACTAAAAAAACTTGGTCTTTCCTCAAAAGGAAAACGAAAGGCTATATTTATAAACATGATGAGCATCAAGAGACTGGAAAAAATGTAAGAACTTAGGACTCTAGCGGAAACATTTACTTTTTTTCCAGGATTTTTAGCTTGCTTCTTTCGTAGGTTAGCCAGATTAGCTTCTTGAGATGAATAGAGGATATTGATATCAACTAATTTTTTAATGACCTTGAGACGCATCTGAAACCTCCTCTTTTCTACCAGCAAGGCTAAGGTAGATACTTTCCAAAGACTGGTCTGGATGGTCTTTCCTCAAGTCCTCTACGCTACCACAATATATTAAATTCCCCTTTTTTAAAATGGCAATCCGATCACAGACTTGCTCGGCTACCTCTAGGACATGGGTTGAAAACAAGACTGTCTTGCCTTTTTGTACATGTTCCTTCATCATTTGCTTCAAATCAAAGGCAGCCTGGGGATCCAAACCAGTCAAGGGTTCGTCCAAGACCCAAATATCAGGATCGGACAAGAGTGCCCCGATGACAAAGACTTTCTGACGCATTCCGTGAGAAAGAGTTTCAATAACTTGATAGCGATTTTCAGCAAAGTCAAAAACGTCCAATAACCTAGCTAGACTAGCTTCCAAGTCAGAGCTAGTCAGATCATAGGATGAAGCGATCAATTCCCAAAATTCATTAGCTGTTAAGCGTAAAAATAAGTCAGGCGAGTCTGCTACGTAGCCAATCTTTCGTTTAATAGCTAAACGATTTTCCGATAACTCCTGACCATCTACCAGAATACGACCACTGCTGGGTGAAATGATACTGACTAAGGATTTTATGGTAGTCGATTTCCCAGCCCCATTATGGCCAATCAAACCCATAATCTCCCCATTTTCAATCTGCAAATTGAGATTACTCAAGGCCTCTTTATCACCATACAACTTACTAACATTTTGAAATTCAATCATGAGATGGCTCCTATCTTTATCTGTGTTATATACCATTATACTAGCACTTTGATACAAAAAAATCAACACTTTATATAAAATAGTCAAAAACTTATTATTCAGTATTACGCAAACGTTTGCTCTGAGAGATACTTTATGATAGAATAAAGAACAAGATTGACAAGTAAGAGGAAACATCATGCAAAATCAAACACTCATGCAATACTTTGAATGGTATCTGCCCCACGACGGTCAGCACTGGATACGTCTGGCTGAAGATGCTCCACACCTAGCTGATCTGGGAATCAGCCATGTCTGGATGCCACCAGCTTTTAAGGCGACCAATGAAAAAGATGTAGGCTATGGGGTCTATGACTTATTTGACTTAGGAGAGTTCAACCAAAAAGGGACTGTCCGCACCAAGTATGGTTTCAAAGAAGACTATCTTCAAGCCATTCAAGCCCTAAAAGCACAGGGAATTCAACCTATGGCCGATGTAGTTCTCAACCATAAGGCTGCTGCCGATCACAGGGAAGCCTTTCAAGTTATTGAAGTGGATCCTGTAGACCGTACAGTTGAACTTGGAGAACCCTTCACCATCAATGGCTGGACTAGTTTTACCTTCGATGGTCGCCAAGATACCTACAATGGCTTCCACTGGCACTGGTACCACTTCACAGGTACAGACTACGATGCCAAACGCCGTAAGTCTGGGATTTATCTGATTCAAGGAGACAACAAGGGCTGGGCCAACGAGGAATTGGTCGATAACGAAAACGGAAACTACGACTACCTCATGTATGCCGACCTAGACTTTAAACATCCTGAAGTCATCCAAAATA
>NZ_CAUQCP010000022.1:0-33674 GCF_963516575.1 uncultured Streptococcus sp. | reverse complement strand
GCATCAAATGTGCCTTTAATTCCTAGAGAGTTTAAGAAATCTTGATTGATAACGTAAGACCACTGACCACCTTTGTCATCCCACTTAACTGTCACAAGTTTCTTGATGAACTCTGAATTTGTACCTTGATTGAACTCAAAGGTAAAGGCATAAGAGCTATCTTTGGCAATCTTATCCCCTGCCTTAACCACTTTACCATCCTTCAATGTCACATCATAAGGTAACACAAGCTCTTTTTCTGCTGTGTATTCTGTACCCTTGATGATACCTTTCCAATTACCAGTATAGCGGTCATGCTTCGTATCGAGCTTATCCAAACCGTCATATTGAGACAACGGATGGTGTCTTTCTGGAATCATTGAACCATCAAGAAGGTACTGAATCAACTCACCCATTTGAACTTCTTTACCGTCAAGGACTTTCTTGCCAGTTTTATCAAGTGCATGTTTCTTAGGCTCGCTTGGTTTAGGTACAACCGTAAAGAAGTTATAGTGATAATGAATTTCAGGTTTAGAAATAATTGAATGGGAAACACCCTTAGCTGAGGAGCCAAATAAGTTAAACTGTAAACCTCCATTAGCTTTAATAAAGCTAGAAGCATTACTATAGTTAAAATCCCCATCCTTAACCGTTCCATCTACAACACTTTTTCTTGCATAAAAAGTATAGTCAAAACTATCTCCGTAACCACTAACCAAGTAGGTTCCCTCAGGGGCTTGAGCTTTACCGTCTGATATCCCATCTTCAAAAGGAGCATAAACTTTATGACCTTCATAGATTTTTAAACCTCGATTATAAGAACCTTTCAAACCACTATTCGTTACTTTATCCTCATCTGGAGAATATAACTGGTCTTTTAAAGTGACATCACTAAACACAAACTCTGAACCTTGATTCCAATCGACATCCGAAATCATTGTAGAAAGTGCTACTTTTGCCTTTTTCCCATTCTTTAAAAATTCTACATGAAATTTAAGACTCTGCAAATTATTATAATAGAACATTAGACTATCATCTTTAGCTGCTTTACCAACAGTTAGAGTAGGTAGATGTCCATATTCTCTATTTCTCATGTTGTCATAATATGTATCTGAATAATCATTACTTGTAAACTTGTGAGCCATTTTTGGCTCTTCAGCAACCGTAAAACGTAGATCTAGTTTACTACCATCTTCAAATTCTCCAACATTAGCTAGCTTAAATGTCAACCCTTTATGAACATCATAAAACTTTGTAGATAAAGTATAATCGCCCGTATCTTTTTTCCAAGGATCATCATAAACTCTATTGACAAATTTATCTGCTACTCCAGCTATATCTTCCACTTTTGTATCTGTTTTCCAACGAATACTTCCAGTCAAAGTTTCCGCATGTGTCTTTCCCTTATCATTTAATAATAGGAAGTCATAATATTTAATTCCACCCTGCTCTTTACTTTTCAAGTCACGAATCTTGTCCTCAAACTTCCCATTATTCCCATCATCTGAATCTAGTAAGGTTTTTAATTCTAAAAAAGTCCAACTAGAATAAGGAGCACCAGCTAATCTTTGTCTAATTCGATCTTCATTTTCAAAATCGTCCTTCCATTGTTTTTTCAAATCCTCTAATCTTTTGTTAAATTCTTCTTCTGTTAGAGTACTGAATTTCTTTATAGTCTCCACAGGAATACCATCATAACCTGTAGTAGTTGCATAAGTTCGATCAAAACCACCATATAAAGATAAACCATCTTTAGAATCTACCAAAGGCTTATTTCCAACAATACTTTCAACATTAGTATTTGCCGATTCAGATTGTTTCTTATATTCCTCTATTTTTTTTTCAATCTGTTCTTTTTGATTGGTATAGTCTTGTTTTATATCAGCCAACTTTGCATTTGCGTCTGTTTCCGTTTCTGCAATACCTTTATCGACTGGATTTTCTTTTACAACTACAAAACCTGCATTCCTAGCCTTATCAACAGCAGAATCTAGTTCTGTATGGGGAACTTCAACTGTTGAAGCTTCCTGCTTTTGACCACTTTTTCCTTGATTATCTGTAGAAATACTACTTGGATTCGTCTGAGCATAGGGAGCATTCGTAGCCTTATTTTCAGTTATTTCGTCTGCAACAGCTTTATCAAGTTTTTCATGAACAATCGGTACTTCCAATACCGTTTTATTTTCAGAAGCATTTACTGATACTTCATCAGCAGATGCAGTTGAAGAAAATACCATTCCCAACATTGCAAGAGCAAGAATAACTCCACAAGCACCACCAACCTTCATTTTACGGATTGAACCGTAAGCCTTAAATTCTTGTGTCTTTGACATCCTCAATTTTTTCTCCTTTTAAATTAAAAATTTTTTATATTTTACCAATCTCAATCATTATAATCCTAAGAAGGTGAACGAGAACGTTTATAAATCATTAAAATCATACCTATTTCCCTGAATAATCAAGCCTATAGCCTTTAATATAATTCGTTTAAATTTTCCTTATTTTAAAAATAGTTTTTTCTTGTAAAAGTAACCCACTACTGTCATCAACATGCCACCAATAGTAGTTAGAATGCTTTTTGCTGTTCCAGTGTTTGGAAGTGTTTTAAGTTTGCCTTCTTTATCAGTAACAGAGATAGTCTTATCTTCGTTGACAGTACCACCGATCTCTTCAGGAGCAACCACTGAACCATCTGAAAGAACTACGTTTCCGCCTTGGGTGCCAACAATTGACGCACCTGTATTTGTTTCAACAGGTTCTTTTGTCACATCATGCACCACTTGACCTGTTGAAGTTGAAGTAGTTCCAATTTGAGACTTCCCTTGTTCGTTTGCCTCTACTGTTGTTTTTGGCAATTCAGCTTTTGGCAATTCAGCTTTTGGCAATTCAGGTTGGACTTCTGGGGTGCCTTTGTCACTTACTACCGCTTCAGAGAGCTCTGGTTGAATTGCAGGTTCACCTTTGTCACTTACTACCGCTTCAGAGAGCTCTGGTTGAATTGCAGGTTCACCTTTGTCTGTAGTTGATGATGTATCTGGAGTTGTTGGATCAACTGGAGTAACTGAAGGCTCTGTTGGCTGAACTGCTGGAGCTTCTGTTTCTGTTGAAGCGCTAGGTGCTGTTGGCGTGACTACTTCTGTTATTGGAGCTGAAGAGTCAATTGGTGCAAGTTCATCTGCTGATACATAACCAGCTTGTGCAAGTGCGAGTGTTGATAGTGCGAGTGTAGCTAATACTTGTTTCTTGTTCATTGTGATTTTTCCTTTTCTAATTTTTAGTATTCTTAGGCTGATAGCCTTTTCCTGTCAAGCGAAGTTCCACTCCCGATGGACTTCTGACTTTCCTAGCCACTAAGTGGCCTCCTTTTTTGATAGTGCGAATTTGATTATAAACCTTTTTATAAGGCAAATGAAATTCAACATCCCTTAGAACACCGTCTACGTACCCTCTAGCTTGTTTGACTGCATAGCCTGACTTCAGGATAAGGTCTGTTCCGTCCTCTAAGCGAGCTGTCGCACCTCCTTGTTTTCCTAAGTTTTTTAAGTCCCTTAAGCGGACCGTTGTTTCATCTATCATAGATTTCTCCTTGAAGTTGAAAGGCGAAATAACGCCGTGCTGTGTAAAAACGTATTTTTACATCGGTATTTCATGCGCTGGGTTTATAGTCTAGGAACCCTTACTCCTTCAGCTTATGATCTTTATCATGCTTTTTCGTTCAGTGGCTGGACTAGATATCATTTTCTAGTTTGCTGCTCGCCCCCATTTCTTTTTTATCCATAGCCACGCTGTATTAGGGCAAGCCTTGTATTCAGTTTTCAAAGGTCTGTAGTTTAATGACTTCTCGGTCAAAATGGATTTAACTGGACTACGTTTTGTCCGATTCTGATCCTAACAGGTAGTCAATGGTTACCCCGAAATATTCTGCCACATTTTTTGCATTCTCCAAACTTATCTGACTATATCCTGTCTCCTAGTTCGATATGGTGTTGCGAAACACCCCTATCTGATCAGCCAAGGCTTGTTGTAACAACCTAGCTTTTTTTCGTAAGTCTCTGATACGATTTTGTGTTTGTTTCCTCACATCTACTTGTCTCCTTCATTATTTGGACTTGATAGTATTTCATCATCCATCAAAGGAGCATTCTTCAGCTCCAGCATGACAAACCCTATTCCATAAGCTAAGATCAATAATAAAGCCATTGTAACTAGTTTAAACATTACTATCCTCCTGATATTGTTCCTTATTTTGTCCGATAAGTTATCTTCTTCACCCATCTAGGATTGATAGAAAATGGAGGAGTCGCTGATGTAAAATTCATACTTGCTCCTTTTCCAAATGAACTTGATACCAATTTTACTAGTTCCTCCAAGTTGGAAGTGATAGTAATACTTTCTACCGCTTTATCAAAATACTCTACAATCATTTCAATCTCTTGAACTGTTTGGGGAGGTGTAGCCTTCACAGCTTGTATTCTGTTAATTCTCTCTTGATTATTAAACAATCCCATAAAATCACCTCTTATTTTTTATGTATTTCAACTCAGCCTGTCTATGCGCTATAATTTTAGCTTCCAATCGTCTCTCTTCCTTAAGATTTTCAAGCATCCTCATGAGATACGCTAACGGGTGCTCACAATCATAAGGAATCCGCTCAATCATATCAATCACTTCATGACTTGTGATATATTCCTCTGCTAAATATTGACCAATTTTCATTTTCTGACGATGCGTAAGACTGTAATTTTGAGAATCTCCTGTAAAAATATCTATTTGACAAAACTTCCCATTATAACGATCTGCAATCACTTGTAAGAGAGAGTAATATTTTGGCGGAATATAGTTCACAAAATTCTCTTTGAAAGATTGAGAGTTAGGTTCAGTAGGTTGCGCCAATTCTTCAGAATTGGTTGCAACCTTTCTAGAACTATTATTCTTACTAGAATCAGTTTTACTAGAATCTTTATAATTCGGGTCAACATTATTAACTACCCCATTATAAATTTTTGACGCATCCGGTAAATTATTTTTACGGGGTCTATTCTGTCGCTTTTCTACTCGTTTTTGGAATGCTCTTTCTTGACGTTCTATCCGTTCTTGTTTATATTTTTCTGCATCATAAGTCATGACATTACCAATATAGATACGATTTGCTAATTGTCCATCTGCATTTGAAAATTGACTAAGTTCATAAATTAATCCATAATCCGAAAGATCTTTTTTTATTTTAATGGCTGTTGGCTTTGAGCAATTAAAGTATCGTTGTATCTCTGCATTTGAAAACTCAATATATACACGTCCTAGTTCATCTACCCATCCATTCTTAGCAGATAACTCCAAACGATTTTTCATCATACTATACAATACTTTACAATCTGTGCGAAGCTCCCTATAGTGCTCGTCCTCCCACAAAACCCAAGCCATAGGAAAATAGCGTTCAGAGGTTTGCATCTGTTCCAGAGTTATAGCCGAAAATTGTTCTAAATCACCCATAATATCATCCTTCAAATAATCTTAGACTCAAATTACCATTTTCCGCTATACAGATTGTCTTTTCGGCTTCCATCGTTTCAATTGCCTTAACGATTCTATCCCGTGACCAGCCTGTTTGTCTCATCAGATCAACGACTATTATATTTTTCGTTAATCTGGCTAATGCTGTATGTTGTTTCGTTTTCATCAAATCTCCTTTTCCTAAAAGAGGTACATTGAATATTTCAATACCAATATCAAAAAAATATCTCTATACTTACTAATCTCTACTGCGTAATTTTTCGTCTAGTTCTTTCAGAAGTGCATTTTTATAGTCCATCGCTTCAGCTAAAGTAGGAAATCGCTTTGTATAATGAACACCATCTCTTATAATTTGTACTCTATATGATTTCAATTTAGAACTGTAGGTGATATTTTTTATTCTTGTTGTCTTATTCGTTTTTCTTGGACTTGGATTTAGTATGTTTGAAATTCTAGCTTTTTCACGTGTTTTCCTATCTTGACCAAACTTCACCCCTAAATCCCGACTTTTCTCCAAAGCAAGGCAACCACAAGAATAATTCTTTCCCTTCAGCAAATTAAAAATTTCTATTTCACAAATACATCCGCATTCGCAACGACATATGGCATAGCTATAGGTACGAGAAACATTTTCTTTCTTTTTAGGACCTGTCAGCTTAATAACTGTTAGCCTTTGAAATTTCTGGCCTATTAATTCTTGGTATTTTAAAATTGTTTCTTTTTTACATGTTTTGGGAAACCTACCTTCATTCTCGTATTCTCTTAGAACGTCATCACGATGTTTAATCGCATCTTCTAATAGTTCAAATGTTTTTGAATATCTTTTTCCTTGACGAGTAATCGAAAGCACGAATTTACCTTTTTGAAATTGGATGTTCTTCTCTTTTTGCCAACATAGCTGAAATGCTCCTTTCTCTGAAAGAAATAACTCCGATGGTTGAACTTCTAGTGCTTTAGAAAGTTTATGAGCTTTATCTTTATCCAAACCTCTTATGCCATTTTCCCATCGATTTATTGCAGATGTAGAAAAGCCTGTTGCGCTCGATAGCATCTTAAGCGTCAGTCCTTTTCGTTCTCTTAATTCCTTAATTCTATTTTGAAGTTTAACCATAGATATTTTACCTCTCTAAATTTAAAATTCTGCATACAGCTACATCATAATAGATAATGAAAAATTCTTTTTTAAAGGGACAATCAATTTATTTTCTGCATTTTTTAAATACTTTTTAAAAAAATTCGGTTAACCTACACATATCCCATCAATTCTGGATTAAACTCTAGAGTCAACCACAAGGATTCATCATAAGTCAATTGGCTAGTTTGTCCCCAGTTCCATCTCTTGCTCTTCTGGAGTAAGGATAACTGCCATGTTTATTTCTAGGTTTTAATTCATGAATAACATCGTCTTTAATAACTTCCCAAAGTAGACTAGAGGGCTTATAATACCCTTTCCCAAGCCAAACTCTATTGAGGTCATCGTATGAAGATACCTTTTCTTCAGAATTTCCTTCAGAGACAAGATCAACTATATTTTCATTCTCATTAAGATCTATTACATCGAAAATTTCTAACGAATCAATATCCATAATAATTTCAATATTATCTGACATTTTTTCCCCTTTATTTAATTTTGACAACGAAAAAAGAGAACGAATTTTCTCGTTCTCTACATTTATTTATATGCTTTCTACATTTCTCAAAACTCTAGACACTTACCACTTATACAGCCTGATTTCAGGCTATTTCTTAAAATTCTGCCTCAACTCGATAGATAACTTGCCCCTTGTTGGAGAATTTTTGCTCGTATTCTGTCATGACATTGCCTTCAAAATCACTGGCATGTAAATCAAGCCAAACACCATTGAGCTTCATGCCATACTGAGAAAAGCTCACTAGGCTGTACTCAAACAAGCCACGGTTATCCGTCTTGAAATGAATTTCTCCATTTTCAGGCAAGATACGCTTGAAGGTATCCAAGAAGGTCTTGTAGGTCAAACGACGCTTTTCATGGCGTTTTTTAGGCCAAGGATCTGAAAAGTTCAGATACAAACGATCAATCTCACCGTCTTCAAAGTAGTCAGTCAAGTCAGAACCATCTACCCACAAGAGCTTGATGTTAGGCACTCCAACTTCAAGCACCTTGTCCAAAGCGTAGCTCAAAACAGACTTTTGAATATCAATCCCGATATAGTTGATGTCAGGGTTTTGCTTAGCCATACCTGAAACAAAGGCACCCTTTCCACTTCCAACTTCCACATGAATGGGATTATCATTGCCAAACAAGTCCCGCCATTTCCCCTTGGCTTCCAAGGGATTGAGGACCACATACTGGGGATTTGCCTCTAGTAATTCTGTCGCCCCTTTACGATTTCTAACTCTCATCTTCTCTTTCCATACTTGTCTCGGAAGTGACGCAAGCCATGAATCTCCCGATTGACATTTTCTAAATCTTGGTTCATATAATACTTGGAAATCTGGCTCAAATAAGACAATTGACCGTACCAATACAATTTATTTAATACCGTTTGATTGTACTTGTAACCGTAGTAGGTCAACCATTCCTTCCACTGATGTTCTGGAATATAATGGCAGAGCATATGGGCCACATCCAACATGCGATCGGTCAAGCGAACCGAATCCCAATCCACCAAATAAATCAAGCCACTATCTGTCTCAATCCAATTACTATGTCGTACATCTCCATGGACAATGGTCGCATAGTCCTCTCTAAATCCTGGAATAGTCTGACGTAAATCAGCCATCACTTCACTGATAAAATGATTTTTACGCAAAGCATCTGGAGCCGTTTCCTGCCAAGACTGCAGTAAATCTACAGGTGTTTCCATGGCATAGCCCAACCGACTCAACTGTGTCATCAACGGACGTGAGCGATGCAGACGGGTTAAAATATTGACGATTTGTTTACGATTCATATCATAGGGGGTCAATATCTTGCCTGTCAACCATTCTTGAGCACACATATCACGCCCATCTGCCAAACGGCGACTCCATAATAATTGTGGAGCAATTTGTTCTCTAGCTAGACCAGGTAGGATTGGAGAGGTGTTCATTTTTACAAAGATACGCTTCCCATCAGGATAGCTACCCATATAAGCCTTACCACTTTTCCCAGGTATGGGAGTCAGTGTTAGCTCATTATCACCCAAATCCATTTCTTTCCTCCGTATAAAGTTTCCTTACTATTCTACTAGTTTTTGGCCTATTCGTCAACCGCTCCAGACCTGATTCTCAAAGAAAAGCCTCTCAATTGGCTCGGGTATCATTATAGAAAGAAAAAGGTAAGCACAATCTCCTACTTACCTTTTCATAATTTTTATAAATAAGTTAAGAGTGGCCAAGCATTGTAAAACATATGGACTAGAGTAGAAACCCATAGGTTTTGGCTCTTTTTATAAGCAAAACCCAGCAACAAGCCCCCAAGTAGATAAAAAATAAACGAAGGGACATTAGAAGGTCCATGCATGAAAGAAAAGAGAGAGGAAGTTAGCACAAGCCCTAACCAAGAATTGTCAAAAACCGCACCTTGAAGAAGTCCTCTGAAAATAAGTTCCTCCTGGATGGGTCCAAAAACTGAGGAAGTCAAAATCAAAGAAAGGGAAATTCCTCTGCTGACTTCCGTCAAGTGTTGAACTCCTGCGCCAGAAGAAATAGCAAAGAAATGAATATAAACCAGCGTCTCAAGTACACTTAGAAGAAAGATTGCAATAAAAAGCAAAAGGTCTTTCCTGCTTAACATCCCAAAAGAAATCATTTCAAACTTTCTAGCATAAGCAACACTCACCAAAGTTACAAGAAGACTTACAATAATCAGTGCAGGCTCATTTTGAAAAAAATCCCCATGGTTAATCGTATAAGGAACTGTAATGACGATTATTAATACTAAAAATCCAAAGCACAAGGTATGAAATTTATCAAAAAACTCCATAAAATTATCCTCCTCAACAAACAGACTTCCCTACAAGTCATCCTTTCGCTCTAGTCTTTCCAAAACAAACCATTTTATACTCGTCAACGTCGCCTTGAATTATATATGTGACTGACTTCGTCAGTTCTATCCACAACCTCAAAACACTGTTTTGAGCAACCTGCAGCTAGCTTCCTAGTTTGCTCTTTGATTTTCATTGAATATAAGTTAAAAGTGGCAAACTGTTGTAAAACATGTGGACTAGAGTAGAAACCCATAGGTTTTGGCTCTTTTTATAAGCAAAGCCCAGAAACAAGCCCCCGAAAAGATAATAGCAAAACGAAGGAATATCATAAGGTTCATGCATGAAAGAAAAGAGAGAGGATGTCAGCACAAGCCCCAGCCAAGAATTATCAAAAACCGCACCTTGAAGAAGCCCTCTAAACATGAATTCCTCCTGGATAGGTGCCAAAACTGTAGCACTAACAATAAAGGAAAGCGAAAGTCCTTTACTAGCTTCCTCAAGGTGTTGATCCGAAGCACCAGAAACAACTGAGAAAAAAGCATGATAGCTAATACTTACCAGCACAGTGAGAAGAAAGATTCCAATGAAGAGCAAGAGTTGTTTCCTGCTTAAAATCCCCAAAGAAATCATATCAAACCATTTCGCATAGCCAAAACTAAGGAAAAGCAAGAGACTCTTTACAACAATGAATGTGTACTGGTGTTGAAAATAATCGCCTTGATTAATGGAATAACCCGCTGCACCAACGATTGCAAATACTAAAAATCCCAAAAACAAGGCATGACATTTATTGAAAATGACCATAAAACTATCCTCCTCAACAAACAGACTTCCCTACAAGTCATCCTTTAACTCTAGTCTTTCCAAAACAAACCATTTTAGTAAGCAAAATCCGACCACATAGCCAGCCCCTAAGAATATAACTATGAAAGCTAGCATGGGATTCAGGAAATAAAAGACCACAACAGAAACAAAGGTTAGCACAAAAACATTAAAAGCAATGGTGTCAGAAGCCAAGACCAGAATATAGGGTGTCAACCAGTCTAAGGTTTTTGAATCTAGGAAAAATAAGTGTTTATACATGATGACCTCCTCTTGACAAACTCTACTGCTGTAAGATTAAGAAAACAGTTTGTTCTTTTTAAGGCTAACCTGACTACTAGATAATAGATACATTAAGGAATTAAAGACAATGAAAATATGTCCATAGAATAAAATCAGCTTCGCATCCAAACCAAGATAAAGTTTGACCATTAAAAAGATGAGCAAAAGAATTTGAAACCATAAGGTTTTTCCAAAAATAAATTTAAAGCGGTTTTGGATGTCTACTTCCTTGATTTTTACCGCCACCCCTTTATTAGCAAGAAGGAAAATTCCTGCTTCAAACAATCCACTGTAGAGAACAATCCACCCAATCGATACATTAGAGATTTGTAAAAATGTCCCTAAAAGAATATTCAACATACTGCTCAAGAAAATAACAAGAAATAATCTGTATTTCATATTAAATACCTCCATTCATTTATTTCACGAACTTTTTAATAGAGTCTTCTACTCAAATATCCTGATAAAAGAGGAAAGAAAGCTACTTTTTATAATACTTCAAGCCCCAAATGAGCAGAAGCATGATAATCAAGCAGAGAATAGCACCAATGTAGGCAATTAATTGTTGATAGAATTCTCCTGCTGTAATCCCTCTATACAAACAGATAATAGACATAAAACCTGTCAAACCAATGAACATCAGTTGATTGGTTCTAGGATTAACCAAATCATCATCTTCAAACTTTCTTATCCTCATTTCTCTAGTGAGGTAAACAGTGACCAAAATAGAAGCCAAGTTAATAACCACTAAAAGAAATTGGAAAACCAAGGAAAAATTTAAAAACTGACGAGATAGAAATAGATAAGTAGAGACAATCAAGGGCAACTGACCTAGGAACAATCTCGCAAGGAAGATGGTCCGTTTTTTAAAAAATATTTTTTTCATTGCTTTCTCCATTACAATTAAATGATATCTAATCATTTTCTAAAATTTGATAACTTTTGTGAAATGTTTTAGCAGAAACAACTCTATGATTGGTGACATCTATATAATCACCTGGATAACCAAGAACATACATTCCATAACCAGCGAATCCTCCTCCAACTGTTCCAACTAGACCAAACTTGATATTCGTTGCGAGAGAAGTGTTGAGACCTGCCATTAGAATGCGCACATGATTATCCAACCAAACCATATAATTTTTTTGAAAAGCTTCCTCTACCCAACTTGGTTTAGGAGTTGCTTGACCAATTTCCCAAACATCAACAATTTGATTCCCATATTTTGCCTTCATAGCTTCAATCCTTTTTAAATACCATTACATGAGTTTGGAGTTCCCCCTATACCATATGGACCACATGGTTTTGAAAAATGTATAATAGGCCACTTACCATTTAATTGATCCAAAGTTGGAGAAGGTGCTAGCCCACCCAATAAACCAGCAACCATATCTCCCCAGCCTCCGAAACCTCCTTCAACGCAAGCAAGCATATCAGTATCCATCATTTCAAATTGTGACATCGTTTTTGTATTCATAACGAATACCTCCTTTTTTATTTTTAATTTTAATTGTTATCCTGTTGCAATTGGCAATTTTAGTATAGCACTATTTGTTAAAGTTTTGCATACAAATCTTGAATTATCATCAAAACATCTTGAGGCGTTAAAATAATCGAAAAAGAAAGCATTTCGTAAATACTTACCCTTTTATCATTCAGTTCATATACAGTTATAATCTTTTATATATAAAATAAATACACCTATCTTCTCACTCTTGTCTATAGGCAAATGTTAGCTATATGTTATTACAAACAAATAATATCATTGCACCTGTTTACCATCTATTTTTATTTATGAATTTTTTGTTTCACTTTAATCATTATAGAAGCCATAAAAAATGCGACAGCCATTCGAAGCAGTTGGTAACTTTCTTCCTCTCCTGTTTTCGGTAATAATTTTTCATTCGAAGTAATAGATTCGCTTACATAATCAGTCCCCTTAACATCAGTTAAAGAAGTTTTATTTTCTTGAGCATCATCAAAAATAGGTTTGGGAGTTTCCAATTGATTCTTATTGTCCAACATTGCTAAATTGCCAGATTGAGTAGTTTTAGCTTTAGTAGTTGAGTTTGTACTCTCCACTTTCCCACTATTTTCACTATTAGAATTGGGATTATCATTGGATATTTTCATTTCGGTTCTTTTTTCATCACTCATACCTTTGCTGTCACTTACAACTTTATTACTAATACTCATGCTGTCATTTCTAGTTTTCTCATCACGGACACTTTCAGTTACTGTTTCCTCAGAAGATTTCACTGTCTCCGTTTGCTTAGGTGAGTTTCTTAAGTACATATAATCATACACCTGTTGTGCAGTTGCTCCGCCACCAACCCATCCAGATATCGGATGTCCATTTTTTAAATACAAAATTGTTGGTGTTCCTGGAATACCGACTTTTTTAAATAGAAACTCTCTCGCTTCCCCATCAAAATCCTTACCATCCAAATCATAATACTCTAACTTCTTTTCAATCAAGTTATTAAATTCTTTCAATTCAGGAGAAAATTGACGACAATGAGAGCAAGTTTTTCTACCAAAATAAATAGTATGTTCCAATTGATCCTCTGTAAAAGATTGACGAACGGCTTCAATATCTACCTTTTTAAAGTCCGCAACATTCTGTTCATACTCTTCGGGAGTTACAACAGAAGGTTTATGCTCCACCTTTTCCTTAACCGATTGCAAATCTGGTGCCACAAGAGAACTGTCATTCGCCCGAATAGATGAAGTAGTAGGCTGTTCTTCTGCATATACAACACCCGTAGTAATAGATGCAAATACAAGTGGTACAAGTAATAGCGATTTTATATTTTGTTTCTTCATAAGAATACTCCTTTACATTTGTTATCTTTATCTTACCTTATTTAAGATTACAAATTCATCTAAATCTTAAATGGTCATCGAAACATCTTGAATTGCAAAAACTTCATTATAAAAGGGTAAGTATTGCGAAAACACTTACCCTTTTCTTTTATACTTCATTAAGCTCTACTTTTTATAATACTTCAACCCCCAAATGAGCAGAAGCATGATGGTTGAGCAGAGAATAGCGCCAATATAAGCGATTAGTTGTTGATAGGATTCTGCTACTGTGATACCTCTATACAAATAGATAATAGACATAAAACCTGTCAAGCCGATATACATAAGTTGATTGGTTCTAGGACTAACCAAATCATCATTTACTTCTATTTAAGATCATGTCTTTTATGCTAATGTATGTTAACACTAAAAAACAAGTTAGGCCAATAATATTCAAAATGAATAGCAATGGGGTTAAGTCTCTAAAAAAATTAGCCACTGACATTATAATAAATACTAAAAATACTATAGTTGAAACTATCTTTTTCTTGTTCATAATTATTTACTCCATTCCAACTAAATTCAGCTTAGTAATGAAGAGCGATTTTTAACAGAATGTAGCAGCACCCGTTGCCGCTCCGCCCCAAAAACCAGCAGCAGCTCCAGATACAGTACCAATGATAGGTAGCGTTACAGTGCCCACAGCACCACCAGCAACTCCTCCAGTCAATGCACCTCCAACTACACCGAGTCCACATTTTATCCAACCGCCACCTTCAATACAAGCAAGCACATCAGTATCCATAATCTCAAATTGTTCCATCATTTTTGTATTCATGACAAATACTCCTTTTTTATTTTTAATTTTTGTCCTGTTGCAACTTTGACAATTTCAGTATAGCACTATTTGTTAAAGTTTTTCATCCAAATCTTGAATTGTCATCGAAACATCTTGAATTGCAAAAAAAATTCATTATAAAAAGGTAAGTATTTCGAAAACACTTACCCCTTTATACTTCATTAAGCTCTACTTTTTATAATACTTCAAGCCCCACATAAGCAGAAGCATGATAATTAAGCAGAGAACAGCGCCAATATAGGCGATTATTTGTTGGTAGGTTTCTGTTGCTATGATACCTCTATACAAACAAATAATAGACATAAAGCCTGTCAAGCCGATGAACATAAGTTGATTGGTTCTAGGACTAACCAAATCATCATCTTCAAATTCTCTTATCCTCATTTCCCTAGTGAGGTAAACAGTAACCAAAATAGAAGCCAAGTTGATAACCACTAAGAGAAATTGGAAAACCAAGGAAAAATTTAAAAACTGACGAGATAGAAACAGATAAGTAGAGACAAGCACGGGAAACTGACCTAGGAACAATCTCGCTAAGAATACATTGCGTTTTGTTACAAATATTTTTTCTTTCCCAATCAGCAGAAACAATTTCTCCATTACAATTAAATGATATCTAATCATTTTCTAAAATGTTATAACTTTTGTGAAATGTTTTGGAAGAAACAACTCTATGATTTGTAAGGTCAAGATAATCTCCTAGATAGCCAAGAACATACATACTATAACCAGCGAATCCTCCTACAACTGTTCCAATCAGACTAAACTTGATATTAGTTACGAGAAAAGTATTAAGAACCACCATTAGAATGCGCAGATGATTATCCAATCAAACCATATAATTTTTTTGAAAAGCTTCCTCTTCCCAACCTCCGAAACCTTCTTCAACTTTCGCAAAATTCTCAGTATCCACAATCTCAAATTGTGACATCATTTAATATTATTAATCTAAACAGTAATAGTATCCATTTCCCTATTTTTTAAGATTTTTTATCCAATATTATATCATATTGGTTACTTACATATACTACAAGAATGATAAACAATTGTAACAGATATGAACTAAAATAGGCACCGATAGATTTTGACTCTTTTTATAAGCAAAGCCCAGCATGAAACCTCCAAATAGATAATAGATAAACGAAGGAACATCATAAGGAGCATGCAGGAAAGAGAAGAGAGAGGCAGTCAGTATAAGCCCCAACCAAGAATTTTCAAAAACCGCACCTTGAAGGATACCTCTGAAAACAAATTCCTCCAGAATAGGCCCAAAAACTGTCACGCTTGCAATAAAGGATAAGGAAATTCCTGTACTAGTAGCCTCAAGGTGTTGATATCTAGCACCAGAAGAGACTGTAAAAAAACTATAATAACCTATATTTACCAGCACACAAATAAGAAAGCTTCCAATAAAAAGTAGAATTTCTTTCTTCGTTAACCTTCTTAGCGAAACCATATCAAACCATTTCGCATAGGCAACACTCAGTGAAATCCAGAAAGTCTTTGTGATAATAAATAGGTACTCGTTTTGAAAAAAATCTCCTTGATTGATGGTATAACCTACTGTAGTAACTGTTATAAAGGCTAAAAATCCAACAAACACAGCATGACATTTGTTAAAAATAGTCATAAATACAACCTCTCTCTAATTGAAGTAACTAAAAACTTAAACTTCAAAAATTTTTTTCTCTATAAATACATTTTACTGATATTCCAAACATAGACAATCTAAATTTTTGTGAATTTCTACAAGAAAATTGGAATTTTTCAAATCATTACGAGCAAAGTTTGAAACTAACAAACTCCTCTACCTTACTATAAAGCACCAGAAAACGGCTAATTTCAATACTTAGGATATTTGAGACTATATAATCGAATCTAAGTTTAGAATTTCCTTTTTTTCTAGAGTAGTTCCTCAGATAACTTTACCTATCATTCGAATTTACCTAAACACAGTATAATAAAACTTTGTCTTTAACCTGAGGTGTTTTCAACTATAGTTTTATAAAAATTTAACATTGTGGTAAAATTTTTCCTGGATACGCAGGTGTATAGTTTTCACATAAAGGGAGATTCCCTCCTTTTCCCGGGTGAGTTAAAGCATATTCAAAATATCTCACCCAAGTGTCAGGATGAAATATTGAACCATGACTGTCACCACCATAAATCAATTCTAGTTCCGATAATTCTATAATAGTAACTTTTCCCATTCTATTTCCCTACTTTCTACATGGTAAAACAGGCGCCGGATAAGCTGGACCATATTCGTAACACATTGGAAGAGTAACCGAATTTGGATGACGGTGTGCTAAATATCTTCCTATTTTTTCTCCCAATTCATAAAAATTTATCAAATCGTCTCCTCCTTGTATTCTTTCTAAATTTGAATCTGTTAATACCTTTATATATTTCATTGTTTTACTCCTTCTTCTATGGTAGCTTAACACAATACCAGTGATTTCCATTATCAATCATACATTTCTCGTCAGTATAACCAGCTAATATCCCATAAGCAAAAAATCCTGCTGGACCAACCCACCAAGCAATTCCGCCTTCTATATCAGAAAGTGTATCCTCATCAAGAATTTTTAAGGATACAGAAGATTGTAAAATCATGATGAATACCTCCATTTTATTTTTATTTTTATTTTTATTTTTATTTTTATTTTTTGTCTTGTTGCAACTTTGACAAGTTTAGTATATCATTGTTTTTTAAAATTTTTCATCCAAATCTTGAATTGTCATCGAAACATCTTGAATTGTAAAAACTTTCTCCTTACCAAAGTAACGAATATCATTCATAAACCGAAAAATAATATATGTTATCATTGTTTTTTGCTATAATGGTTAATGAGCTTACCTTTCTTGTCTTCAATAAAAAATCAGTATTTGAAGAAAACTAGGAAGCTAGTCACAGACGGTACTGCTTTACGGCGAGATGGTGTTACAGTAGTTTGAAGAATATTTCTTGGGTTCAAACTAAAATACCATAGTATATGAGGTGTCCTATATGAATAAGAAATCCTTTTTTATCATCTGTTCTACGTTGATTATAGCATCGAATCTTCTCATGATTTCCGTGGTGAACAAGGGAGAAGAAACAGGGGGCAATCTGTTTGTGATTGCTATAGCCTGTGTTATGCTACCAGCCTTTTTATATGCAGTTGAAAACCAACTGACTTCATTGATAAGAGGAGAATCAATACTCCTGATTCAGTTGGCAGTTATATCCCTACTCCGTCTTGTTAACAGAATAGAGAGGACGCCTGAAATTCTCAACATTATCATTACCCTCCTATTTTTGGCAAGTGGGACAGCCGGTATTCTTATTGCGATCATGAGAATCTATCAGAACAGACAGAAATAACGTTTAAGACCTCTTAATACTATATACTTGTTCGGTATCGTATTGAACCATAATATACAGGTGTTGTTATGAATTGTTTTAGCTGATTTAAAGATACCAAGACTAAAAAACTATGTTTAAGTTAGAATTTTAAAAATTCAATTTTTGACCGCCTAATCTTTCTTCCAATAGTCATCAAACAAGTCTTTTATTTCATACGAAGTAGTTTCTATAGGACAAGTGTATTTTTCCTACTTGCTTTTTCATTTCTTTTTTACAATTCAAGATGTTTCGATGACAATTCAAGATTTGAATAAAAAATTTTAAAAAACAATGCTATACTAAACTTGTCAAAGTTGCAACACGACAAAAATCTATGTTCAGAGGTGAGTGTCGTTAAAAATAAGATTTATTATGTATCAAATATTTTTTATGGTGTATTAGTATTTTCTATTGGATTAAAATCAAAAGTATTTGTCTTTACCAGCTTAGCTTCAATAACTATGATAACTCTATCCATAATAGGACTTTTTAAAATTAAACGCAAGAACAAGGAGTAAATATGTTAGAATTAAATTTCAATAAATTAGAAGAAATTTCCGGTGGAGGAAATGTGAATGACTGTGTAAACGGAATTGTCGCTTCAGCAGTAGTAATTGGACTTGCTGCTACAGGTCCAACAGGGTGGTTAGCACTAGCTGCGCTAGGTGGAGCAGCTGGTACTGCTGGCTTCGCTACAGGCTGGTCATGTACTTCGCTCTATTATGAAGGTAATTAGGAGGAACAATAATGTTAATGGAAATTAATGAAAACTTTCTTGAAGAAGTTGTCGGTGGAGGAAATGTATCCGACTGTATGCTATCAGCGAGTGGTGCGCTAGGTACGATAGCTAGCGTAGGAGCAATAACAGGTCCCATTGGCTGGGGTGTCGCGCTAGTTTCTGCAGCAGGCTTTGGCTTCCTAACGGGATATAATTGCACTGCTTTATATTTAAACGGAGATTAAAGATACATATGATTTAGAAAGTTATATAAGCCCAAATTACCAGCCAGCGCCTAGAGACGCTGGCTTTCACTTTGTTCAAGCCTTATTACTCTTGACTCGTCACTTGCCTCTCAAAGAGGCTTTAGTATTACTTACCACTATCCCTAAAGGGATCCTCATATTCTTTTACACTTAATTTATCTAGTGCTATATCATGCTTTACTCGTTTTCAAATTTTCATACTCGTGAAGAAATCATCCACTGGATAATTTCTTTAATCTTGACTACATTTCTTAATTGTAGCTTCATTTACTTCCCTATAATCGGATTTCACACACCTAATTTTTCATTTCATATCACCTGAAATACTTAAAAAAATCTAGACAAAAAAGCTTGAATATAAGGAAAAACGCATAATATCAGTACACAAAAACCTTTACATTGCGTTTTATTGTTGCAATATTTTCTTCATTTTCTACCCAACTTTTTTACCATTCAGGAAGTTTCAATGACTATTCAAGATTTCGTAAAATATGAACTTATTTTTATGGCATAATATACCTATCTACTATATGAAAGGAATTGCCAATGACTTCTTATAAACGTACATTTGTTCCTCAAATAGATGCTAGAGACTGCGGTGTTGCTGCCTTAGCCTCGATTGCTAAATTCTATGGTTCAGATTTTTCTCTAGCTCACTTGAGAGAACTTGCAAAGACCAATAAAGAAGGAACGACTGCCCTTGGCATTGTAAAAGCCGCTGATGAAATGGGCTTTGAAACAAGACCTGTTCAAGCAGATAAAACGCTATTTGACATGAGTGATGTCCCCTATCCATTTATCGTTCACGTTAACAAAGAAGGAAAACTCCAACATTACTATGTTGTCTATCAAACAAAGAAAGACTATCTGATTATTGGTGATCCTGACCCTTCTGTAAAAATCACCAAAATGTCAAAAGAACGCTTTTTCTCTGAATGGACTGGAGTAGCTATTTTTCTAGCTCCCAAACCCAGCTATCAACCCCATAAAGATAAAAAGAATGGGCTACTAAGCTTCCTTCCTCTGATTTTCAAGCAAAAATCTCTCATTGCTTACATTGTTCTCTCAAGCTTATTGGTCACGATTATCAATATAGGTGGTTCTTATTATCTCCAAGGAATCTTGGATGAATACATCCCAAATCAGATGAGATCAACTTTAGGAATCATCTCAGTTGGTCTGGTTATCACCTATATCCTCCAACAAATTATGAGCTTCTCCAGAGATTATCTCCTAACTGTTCTGAGTCAGAGATTAAGTATTGATGTGATTTTATCCTATATTCGCCATATTTTTGAACTTCCTATGTCTTTCTTTGCGACACGTCGTACAGGAGAAATCATTTCACGGTTCACAGACGCTAACTCTATTATAGATGCCTTGGCTTCTACCATTCTTTCTCTTTTTCTGGATGTTTCTATTCTGATTCTTGTAGGAGGCGTCTTACTGGCACAAAACCCTAATCTCTTCCTTCTTTCTCTTATTTCCATTCCTATATACATGGTCATCATCTTTTCTTTTATGAAGCCTTTTGAAAAAATGAACCATGATGTCATGCAAAGTAATTCTATGGTTAGCTCTGCCATTATCGAAGATATCAACGGGATTGAAACTATAAAGTCGCTCACGAGTGAAGAAAATCGCTATCAAAATATAGACAGCGAATTTGTAGATTATTTGGAAAAATCCTTTAAGCTCAGTAAGTATTCTATTTTACAAACGAGTTTAAAGCAGGGAACAAAATTAGTTCTGAATATCCTTATCCTATGGTTTGGCGCTCAATTAGTCATGTCGAGTAAAATTTCTATTGGTCAGCTGATTACCTTTAACACACTTCTTTCTTACTTTACAACTCCTATGGAAAATATTATCAACCTCCAAACCAAACTCCAATCTGCGAAGGTCGCTAATAACCGCTTGAACGAGGTCTATCTAGTCGAATCTGAATTTCAAGTTCAAGAAAACCCTGTTCATTCACATTTTTTGATGGGCGATATTGAATTTGATGACCTTTCTTATAAGTATGGTTTTGGACGAGATACCTTAACAGATATTAATCTCACGATTAAACAAGGAGATAAGGTTAGCCTAGTTGGAGTTAGTGGTTCTGGTAAAACAACTTTAGCCAAAATGATTGTCAATTTCTTTGAACCCTACAAAGGACATATTTCCATCAATCATCAGGATATTAAAAACATTGATAAGAAAGTCTTGCGCCGTCATATTAATTACCTTCCCCAACAAGCCTATATCTTTAATGGCTCTATCTTAGAAAATTTAACCTTGGGTGGTAATAATATGATTAGCCAAGAAGATATTCTAAGAGCTTGTGAATTAGCTGAAATCCGTCAAGACATTGAAAGAATGCCTATGGGCTATCAAACTCAGCTCTCTGATGGAGCTGGTCTATCAGGAGGACAAAAGCAACGAATAGCCCTCGCTCGTGCTCTTTTAACTAAATCTCCTGTTTTAATACTAGATGAAGCTACTAGCGGTCTTGATGTCTTGACTGAGAAAAAAGTTATAGATAATCTTATGTCCCTCACTGATAAAACCATTCTCTTTGTAGCCCATCGTCTCAGTATAGCCGAACGAACTAACCGTGTCATTGTTCTTGACCAGGGGAAAATCATTGAAGTTGGTAGTCACCAAGAGTTAATGCAGGCGCAAGGCTTCTACCATCATCTATTCAATAAATAAGGAGAATGTCATGAATCCTAATCTTTTTAGAAGCGTCGAGTTTTATCAGAGACGTTACCATAACTATGCGACAGTGTTAATTATACCTCTTTCATTACTGTTTACTTTCATCTTGATTTTCTCCCTTGTTGCTACAAAAGAAATTACTGTTACTTCCCAAGGAGAAATCGCCCCTACAAGTGTCATTGCATCTATTCAGTCAACAAGTGATAATCCTATCCTTGCTAATCATTTAGTGGCAAATCAAGTAGTTGAAAAAGGTGATTTACTCATCAAATACTCTGAAACAATGGAAGAAAGTCAGAAAACTGCCTTAGAAACTCAATTACAAAGACTTGAGAAGCAAAAAGAAGGACTTGGAATTTTGAAACAAAGCTTAGAAAAAGCGACTGATCTTTTTTCTGGCGAGGATGAGTTTGGCTACCATAATACCTTTAGGAATTTTACTAAACAATCCCATGATATTGAACTGGGTATCACAAAGACTAACACCGAAGTTTCAAATCAAGCTAATCTTGCCAATAGCAGTTCATCAGCCATCGAACAAGAAATTACAAAAGTTCAACAACAAATTGGAGAATACCAGGAGCTGAGAGATGCTATCATAAATAACAGAGCACGCTTACCAACTGGCAATCCACACCAGTCAATTTTGAATCGTTACCTTGTAGCCTCACAAGGACAAACACAAGGAACTGCAGAAGAGCCATTTTTATCTCAAATTAATCAAAGTATTGCAGGTCTGGAATCATCTATCGCAAGCCTCAAAATTCAGCAAGCTGGTACCGGAAGTGTATCAACTTATGATAATAGTTTAGCAACCAAAATTGAAGTACTCCGCACTCAGTTTTTACAGACAGCTTCTCAGCAACAACTAACCGTGGAGAATCAATTAACAGAATTAAAAGTACAACTAGATCAAGCAACGCAGCGCTTAAAAAACAATACCTTAACCGCTCCAAGTAAAGGTATCGTTCATCTGAACAGCGAATTTGAAGGTAAAAATAGAATTCCAACTGGTACAGAAATTGCTCAAATATTCCCTATCATCACAGATACAAAAGAAGTACTAATCACTTACTACGTATCTTCTGACTATCTACCTCTACTAGATAAAGGACAAACTGTAAGATTAAAACTGGAGAAGATTGGAAATCACGGCATTACCATCATCGGTCAACTTCAAACAATTGATCAAACTCCTACCAGAACAGAGCAAGGAAATCTCTTTAAATTAACCGCTCTTGCAAAACTATCTAATGAGGATAGTAAACTCATCCAATATGGCTTACAAGGTCGCGTCACTAGTGTAACTGCAAAGAAAACATATTTTGATTATTTCAAAGATAAAATGTTAACCCATTCTGATTAATTTTCAGATAACACTCTATAACTATTTATTATCTTATCAAAAAGGAGAATCATAACATGGATAAGAATCAAAACCTAACTTCATTTCAAGAACTAACAACTACTGAACTCAACCAGATTACAGGTGGAGGATGGTGGGAAGATATCTTATACGACCTTAATATAATTAAGTATAAGAATACGAAAGAACTTCATCATCCAATACAACTATAAAGAATAAGACCGAGAAACAAGCACTCTCGGTCTTATTTTTTTCATCATTCTGTAGGTATCATAGTAAGCACCTGACGAAAAACTTGATCTTGACAGGTAGTATTGAGACTGGTATTAGGATGGCTTTCCACAATCTTCATAACGGTATAGAGACCGACACCTCTCTCCTCCCCTTTAGAACTGGCTCCAAAGGAGAAAATCTCAGAAATATCGATGCCTTCTTCTTTGATGGAATTTTCGATGATGAAGGTCTCCTGTGCTCCACTTTTTAAAAAGGCGATTGAAACATGAGATTGACTAGCCTCTGCACTGGCTTCAATAGCATTGTCACAAAGGATAGACACAATGGTTAGAAAATCAAGCAGTCTCATCCCCTCGACCTGAATCTCCTCAGGAACTTCGACATTAAAGACAATGTTCTTATCTCTGGCTTTTAGAAATTTCCCCGCGAGGAGACTTTTAAGGGCACGGTCCCGAACATTCACCAATCGCCCAAGGTCATATTTATTGTCCTGCAATTTCTGACTGGAATCCTTTAAAACAGAGTCGTAAACCTCTTTTATCTGCTCCATATCCTCCTCTTCAATGCCCAGACGTAAACTGGTCAAGAGGTTGGTGTAGTCATGGCGAAAACTCCGTACTTCCTTGTAAAGTTCCTCTATGTGTCGACTATAGCGCTCCATATCTCTATAGCGCAAGACCTGCTCTTGGTCCAGTCTCTCACGGAGTTTGTCCTTCAAATAGGTATCCAATTTCTTGATAACCCCCATAAAAAAGAGGAGGTAAAAGACTAGGATGAGATGGCGAACAGTCTTTGATTGAATACCTTGCTCATATTCAAAGTAAGACAGAGTTTGTATCACCAAATAGTAAGCCCCCATTATCCAGTTAATTTTAGTCAGGGACTTTTGAAAGGCTTTATCTAGAATCTCATTTCTCAAGCTAGTAAAATCATAGTCCAACCATTTCAAAAAGGCTAGAGAAATTAAGAAATTTAAAATTATTATACACAACCAAATCAAAGAGTAATCATCATATACTTGCCCTTGTCCCAAAAATGGAAGCACAAAATAGGAGACTCCTCTATGAAAGAGATTCACCAATATCATTGGAAAGAGACCATAAAAGAAAAGGAGTTTTTTAGGGTTCCCTCTTAACAGTAAGAAAGACAAGCCTATACCGTACAAGGGGGTCGTGAAATAAGATAGGTAAGTATTTCCTACTATATGGCTAATCATTACAAAAACAAAGGCCAACAGTATCTTAAAAAGAAAGGCCTTAAAAATCCTCTCAAAAGTGAGACCAATTCCATCTACCTTAAAGAAAATGACAATTTCTAGCCCATTAGTAATAAGTGTATATAATAATATCCAAGCAATATTCATAAACTCTCCTAGCTCAATGCAAGTTATTGATAGCCTCAGACACTTCCCTGACCTTATAACGCGCAATCATACAGCTTCCACCATTGGGAAAGAAAAGGAGTTTTTCTTTCTTATCCAAATGCACCACATTGGCAGGATTGATGAGAAAAGAGCGGTGGCACTGCAAGAGACGGGGCTCCTGCTTGAAAACCTCCTCTAAACTCGCTGTAAATTCCAGCCTGTCTGTCTTGGTATAGAGAATAACACGATGAGGTCTTGGGGATGTTTCGAGATAGTAAACCTCTTTAAAAGGATATTGGAATTGGGCAAATTTTGATTTAAAATAAAAGCAATCTTCAGCTAGACTTTTACTGTCTTGACCATTGGCATAGAGGAGGGCTGTCTCGATACGAGACTCAAACTCCTCAGCTGACAAGGCCTTATCAATGTAGTCCAGAGCAGACACTTGGTAGCGAAAGGACAGGGGCATAAACTCTGAGTGAGTCGTCACAAAGACAATCAGGGCATAGGGGTCTCGATCCCGAATCTTTCTAGCCACCTCCAGACCCTTCATCTCCTCATTTCGAATCTCAATATCCAAAAAGAATAGCTGATGGGCCCCCTTCTCATGCACCTCTGCCAGTAGCTGGTCTGGCTTACCAAAGACCTCAAAAGAGCTAGGAATGATATGATGTTCCTTCAAAAGTTTCTCAATTGTCGTTTCAATCCTAGCCTGTTGGGAAAAATCATCCTCTAAAACAAATACTCTCATCTTCCTACTCTCCTTTTTTCAACCATTTTTGACGAATTTCTCTATAGCGACGTCTGGCATACTTGACAGCGTATTGACCTTCTTCTCCGAGAAAAAGGATTCTTTCTTGAAAATCAATCGATTTTAATTTATCAAGATTAACCAAACAATTTCGATGACATCTCATCAAGGTTTCTCCATATTGGTCCTCAAGATTACTTAAATTTTGAACCATATTAAAACTAGCCTCTTCTGTAACAATCTTTACAGTATGGGCTTTAGTTGGATGTGCTTGGATATAGTAGATATCGTCGACGTTTACTTTATAGACTGTTTTCTGTGTCTGAATAATCATATGTTTCATTGGATTCTCCTCCTAATACTCTTCGAAAATCTCTTCAAACCACGTCAGCTTCACCTTGCCGTACTCAAGTACAGCCTGCGGCTAGCTTCCTAGTTTGCTCTTTGATTTTCATTGAGTATAAGAAAAGAATAACAGAAAAGTTCTAGCACAAGCCCACCAAATCCTAAACAGTCTTTGAAAGCTCCTGAAAGGTGTCTTGCCCCTCAGATAAGCATGATAATCTTACAACTATTTTATCATAAAATTCACTCAGCGCAATTCAAGACATTTCAATGACAATTAAAGATTTGATGGTGAAAAAGGAAATAAAAGTGATAGAATGACAGTATCAAAATACAGTTGCTAGAAACAAGACTAGCACCCAGATTAAAGGAGGAATTTTCATGACAGATACAGACCCTATCAAAAGAGCTCAGACTTTGATTACTGACTTAAACAAAGCCTATCAAGCATGCAAACAGGCAACCGCTGACGACGTCCGCTTTCAGGAGCAACTAAACTCTATTCTTGGTTTTCTAGCCAAGGCTGAGACAGTGGATAATCGAGTCTTAATTGAACTGGAAAAATTTTACCAGACTTCCAGTCTTCTCATGGGACTCAGCGCTCTCGATCCAGATGCTCCAACTCGCGCCGCTTGGCGGGCCTATGACCGTTTCCACTTTGACCAAGTCAAGACCAAGTTGAGCCTCTATGGACCAACCATTATCTTGTAGAAAATAAAAGAAGCTGAGACAAACTGAACTCAACTTCTTTTTTAATATCATATAAGCAATATTAGTCCTGCATCTGACGTTTGACCTGATAAGGTAAGTACAAGACTAGTAAAACCAAACCAGCTCCCAGTAAGGCTAGAAGGGCTAGTTTTTCTTGGAAGGTAATCAACCCAACAACTAATTCCACAAGTAAAACAAAACTGGTCAATCCTCGGACTACAGCCTGTAAGCCTTTTTCCTTTTGCCCCTTGTCCAGTGGAAAGAGTTGGGTCAAATACTGGTAGTCAAAGGCATGATAGAGGCCCAGCAACTGGAAGAGCAAGAGGTAGTTAAAGAGAACCACCACTGCTGTCGCAATCCAAGCTTGCTCGATAAAGACCTGCGCCAACAAAGAAAGCAAGAGAAGACGGAGACTGAGGGCAAAGAGATCTCCATTTCGCAAATAAGAACGCAGATAGAGATTTTGCCAAATCTTTCCAGGCACCTTCTGAACAGCCTTTAGGATAAAGTCCAGATAGGCACGACGCTTGACGCTGTTTGAAATTCCCTTGACCTGCGTAAAGAGGGCAAAGAAACGAAGCAAGACTTGCTTACGCTTGCTTTCTTGAGAAATAACATAGTCCCAGTCCAGTCTATTTTCAGTGAAAAATTTGCTGGCCTTTTGACGAAAGAGGAAATATTTTCCTACTCCCAATAAAAGCACATAGACCAGAAAAACAGGCAAGCCATAGCCCATTGCTAAAAATAAGGGCGCAAACAATAGCAAGAAAAGGGTCTGCACAAAGAGCCAAAAGACTAGGGAAATGCCAGTTTGACGCTTAAGATGGAGTTTGATTTCCTCTTCTCCGACCAAGAGAAAGAGCTTGTCTGGAGCCTCCATATAGGTGGCAATTCCTCCCCAAAGCAAAAGTAAAACAGACGTAATTCCTACAAACAAAAAGATAAGCCAATGATTTTCAGGAAAATGTTGTAAAAGTTGACTGTACTGGTAGGCTAGAAAGCCCAACAGGACAAGCAGGAATAAGACAAAGTGGTCATTGAGAACATAACGTAGATAACCAAGACACTCCTTCCGAAAAGCCTGCTTTCTCTTTAAAAACAAGTCTTTCATAGCTCCTCCTCTTTGGTCAGAGCCAAGTAAATATCATTCAAACTAGCCTCAGGCATATCAAAGGCTTCGCGCAGTTGCAGGAGATTCCCCTTGGCACGCACCTCTCCCTTGTGAAGAATGATAAAGGCATCACACATCTTCTCCGCCGAATCCAGAACGTGGGTACTCATGAGAATGGACTTGCCCTTTTGCTTTTCCACTTCTAAAAGTTGAATCAAGTCTGCAATAGCCAGCGGATCAAGACCAAGGAAAGGCTCATCCACGATAAAGAGACTCGGATCCACCACAAAAGCACAGATAATCATGACCTTCTGCTTCATCCCTTTTGAAAAATGAACAGGGAACCAATCTAATTTCTGGTCCAGACGAAACATTTTTAACAAAGGTTCCACTCGATCAAAAGCCACTTTCTGGTCAATACCATAAGCCATAGCAACCGTTTCGATATGCTCTCTGAGAGTCAATTCCTCATACAGGCTGGGCGTTTCTGGAATGTAGCCAATTTGCTTGCGATAACTTGTCGCATCTTCTTGCAGGGTCAGGCCATTGATATTGATGGAGCCACTATAAGGTGTCAACAGACCGATAATCTCATTAATAGTCGTCGATTTACCAGCACCATTTAGACCAATCAAACCGACCAACTGCCCACTTTCAACAGTAAAGGACACATCTTTCAAGACAGGGACATGAACATAGCCACCTGTCAGGTTTTTAATTTCTAACATATTTTCTCCAAATCTGGTATAATGTAGCTATATTATATCAAAATTCAATACAGTAGAGGTAGATTTTATGTCAGATTGCATTTTTTGTAAAATCATCGCAGGGGAAATTCCTGCTTCAAAAGTATATGAAGATGAGCAGGTTCTTGCCTTTCTTGATATCTCTCAAGTGACACCAGGACACACCTTAGTCGTACCCAAAAAGCACTATCGCAATCTTTTGGAGATGGACGCTACGAGCGCCAGCCAACTCTTTGCCCAAGTTCCAACAGTGGCTCAAAAAGTCATGAAAGCCACTAAGGCCGCTGGTATGAATATCATTGCCAACTGTGAAGAAATCGCAGGCCAAACAGTCTTCCATACCCACGTTCACCTCGTGCCTCGCTACAGTGCGGACGATGACCTCAAGATTGATTTTATCGCCCACGAACCAGACTTTGACAAACTCGCTCAAGTCGCTGAAACTATCAAAAACGCCTAAGGAGTTGCCATGAAATTATCCAATCTACTGCTATTTGCAGGAGCTGCAGCTGGAAGTTATCTGGTCACAAAAAATCGCCAAACCATCACAGATGAAGTCTTGAATACCACTGACCGCGTTCAAGCTATCAAGGACGATGTAGATATTATCCAAAACAGCCTGCAAATCATTGACCAGCAAAAAGAACTCATCAAGGAATACCAAGAAGACCTGACTTACAAGTTTAAGGTCTTGGAAAAAGATATCCAGACTAGACTAGCTGTGATCAAAGAAACACAGGAACTTGAAGATAAGTAAAAAGAGCCAGTCGGCTCTTTTTTAAAACATAAACAAGTTATATCCCATCAACTATACATCATAATTTAGGTAACTCATACTCAATAAAAATCAAAGAGCAAACTAGAAAGCTAGGCTTAGGCTGCTCAAAACACCGTTTTGAGGTTGTGGATAGAACTGACGAAGTCAGTAACATATATACGACAAGCCGACGCTGATGTGGTTTGAAGAGATTTTTGAAGAGTATTATTCACCGTTTTATAACCAAATCAAATACTTTCCCAGACTTTCCGCCGTAATGAAAACACCTGAAATAGTTTGGTTTCAGGTGTTCGGAAACTTTGAGACCTGGGCTCAAAGTTTAGGTATGGAACTTCGAAGAAGGTCGCTACCGTCCGTCATTACTTAAGGAAAGTCTTAAAAAATCTATAAACAAAAAGAGCCCAACGGCTCTTTTTACTTTTATTCTCCTTCAAAGGCATCTTTAATATGGTCAAAGAAGCCCTTTTTCTTTGGATTGACTTTTAAATCACCTGCAGCTGCGAATTCTTTCAAGGCTGCTTTTTGGCGGTCGTTCAAGCCTGTCGGTGTTACGACATTAACGGTAACGTATTGGTCACCAACTGCACCTCCACGAAGGCTCGGAGCTCCTTTTCCACGTAGACGGAATTTCTTACCAGTCTGAGTTCCCTCTGGGATAACCAATTCAACATCACCATGAACCGTTGGGATATCAACTGTGTCACCAAGAGCTGCTTGGACAAAGTTAAGGTTGAGATTGTAGAAGATAGTCGTTCCTTCACGTTCAAACTTATCGCTGGCTTCCACAGAAACCACTACATACAAGTCACCGTAAGGTCCACCGTTAAAGCCTGCTTCACCTTGGCCTGCTAGGCGAATTTGTTGACCAGTTTCCACACCAGCAGGGATTTTTACATGTACACTATGGGCTTGTTTTTCATGACCTGTTCCGTGACATGTTGTACATGGATCTTTGATTTCTTTTCCGCGACCATGACAGACATCACAGGTTACTTGGCGACGCATCATACCAAGCGGAGTCTGCGTATCGACGTTAATGACACCAGCACCGTGACAGCGTCCACAAGTGACTGGACTTGTTCCTGGCTTAGCACCAGAGCCATTACATGTACGACAGCTTGCTTCACGGTTGTATTTAACTTCTTTTTCAGCTCCAAAAATAGCTTCTTCAAAGGTCAAGTTCACACGATACTGGAGATCATCCCCCTGACGAGGAGCATTTGGATTGCGTGAAGCACCGCCTCCGCCGAAGAAACTTGAGAAGATGTCCTCAAAACCACCGAAGCCACCTGCCCCATTGAAACCGCCGAAACCACCAGCACCACCAAAGCCACCGTTGGCTCCTGCAGCACCATATTGGTCATAGGCTGCACGTTTTTGGTCGTCACTCAAAGTCTCATAGGCTTCCTGAACTTCCTTGTATTTTTCCTCAGCACCAGGCTCCTTATTGATATCTGGGTGGTATTTTTTTGAAAGCTTACGATAAGCCTTTTTGATCTCGTCTGCCGAAGCGTTTTTTGACACCCCCAGACGATCATAAAATTCAGTATTGTTCATACAAGATACTAAGAGCGAACAGAAAGCGACTGAAATTTAGGAAACCGACAAGAAATCCTGATTTCTTAGGAGGTTTATCTAATTTCCAAGCTTTCCGCTCGAGTTCAATTACGAACACCCTTATTCCTTTCTGTTAATATTACGGAACGAAACCTCGATTTAGGTCGGGTTCAATTCCTTTCTTTTATATTGAGTAAGAAATTTGGGAACCCGTGTTCAGTTACGAACACCCTTGTTCCTTTCTATAATTTTCATGTAAATCTTTAGAGGATGTTTTCTATACTCTGCTTCACTTCATCAAACTCTTTGTCCGATAGAGTAAAAATCAAATCCTCTTCAGCATACTCGTTCTGTTCTTTAAAATAGTTGTCCGTATTCTCTGCCAACCCTAAACCGAAAATCACTTTTCTTGCAAACTCTTGATGTGCAAAACCAATAGCCGTAATAATTTGTTTATCTTGGACAAGAACTTTCGGTCGGAAATTCTCATGTGGAAGAAATTCAAAATAGTCAAAGAAGTTTTGCCAAATTCCACCTGTAAATTTCGTGTCGTTCAACAAACCTGCCTTCGCCAATAAAAGAGGCGCTGAAGAAATGGCGGCAATTAAGACATCTTGCTCATTGAGACCTTTCAAAAACGAAATCAATTTCTCATCTTGTAGAGCAGGACCTATATTTACCATTCCTGGCAAAATCATACAAGAATAATCTTCTATACGGATCTGATCCAATGTTTTCGTCGGTTGACAGGACAAACCATCCTCAGAGACCACCATCGAATTCTCAGAAGCTACATAATCAATCATGATATCAAAAGACAGAGCTAAAGTACTTGTTAAAGTAGTTATCTCATAAAGAGAAAAATTAGGATAAATGACACAAAGTACTTTTTTCATACGCAACATCCTCTATTTTATCGAAAAACAGAGGCTGGGTTGCAACCTCTGGATTTCTATACTTTATGATTTATAACGGAATCGCATAGCCTTTCCATTTACTAACATCATATTTATCTTCACAATTGTCACAATAGCAAAATGCATCTGAAAAGGTTGCTTCATAACCGTAACCACTACCATTCGGACGTTCTTTAGACCAGACAACAGTTCCTTGACCACAAGGGCATTTATAAGTCCTCACTCTTTCATCATATGTACCATTTTCATGAGTTTCATCAGAGATGAGTTCCAATTCAATTCTATCATTCATATCAATACCTCAACATCTTATTTTTCCGTAAACTCTCCGTCTACGACGTCATCGCCTGCGTTTCCTGTTGCTTGTGCGCCTTCTGCTCCTGCTTGAGCTTGTTGCGCTGCTGCGGCTTGTTCGTAGAGTTTAACAGCAAGTCCTTGAGCTTTTTCGTTCAATGCTTCAAGTTTTGCTTTCATGTCGTCCAAGTTGTTGTCTTCTTGCGCTTTCTTAAGGTCATCAAGGGCAGCTTGGGCAGCGTCACGTTCTGCGTCGAATCCTTTGCCTTCAGTTTCCTTGATTGTCTTTTCAGTCGCAAAGATTGCTTGGTCTACTTCGTTACGAAGGTCAACTTCTTCTTTACGTTTCTTATCTGCTTCAGCGTTTGCTTCTGCATCTTTCATCATGCGGTCGATTTCTTCGTCAGTCAAACCTGAGTTTGATTGGATGACAATTGTTTGTTCTTTTTGAGTTCCAAGGTCTTTGGCCTTAACAGATACTATACCGTTCTTGTCGATGTCAAATGTTACTTCGATTTGAGGAATTCCACGAGGTGCAGCTGGGATATCTGTCAATTGGAAGCGTCCAAGAGTCTTGTTATCTGCTGCCATTGGGCGTTCACCTTGAAGAACGTGGATATCAACGGCTGGTTGGTTGTCTGCTGCTGTTGAGAAGACTTGTGATTTAGAAGTTGGAATTGTAGTGTTGCGGTCGATGAGTTTTGTAAAGACTCCACCCATTGTTTCGATACCAAGTGACAATGGTGTTACGTCAAGAAGGACAACGTCTTTAACATCACCAGTAATCACACCACCTTGGATAGCAGCACCCATAGCCACAACTTCATCAGGGTTTACTGATTTGTTTGGTTCTTTACCAGTTTCAGCCTTCACAGCTTCTACAACGGCTGGGATACGGGTTGAACCACCAACAAGGATAACTTCGTCGATTTCTGACAAGCTCAAACCTGCATCTGAAAGGGCTTGACGAACTGGGACTTTTGTACGTTCTACAAGGTCACGAGTCAAATCGTCAAATTTAGCACGAGTCAAGGTCATTTCCAAGTGAAGAGGTCCAGCCTCACCTGCAGTAATAAACGGCAAGCTGATTTGTGTTGAAGTTACACCAGAAAGGTCTTTCTTCGCTTTTTCAGCCGCATCTTTCAAACGTTGCATTGCCATCTTGTCAGTAGACAAGTCAATACCGTTTTCTTTCTTGAATTCTGCTACCAAGTGGTCGATGATTTTTTGGTCAAAGTCGTCACCACCAAGTTTGTTGTCCCCTGCAGTTGACAATACGTCGAAGACACCGTCACCCAATTCAAGGATAGATACGTCGAATGTACCACCACCAAGGTCGAATACCAAGATTTTTTCTTCTTTGTCAGTCTTGTCCAAACCGTAAGCAAGAGCTGCTGCAGTTGGTTCGTTGACGATACGTTCTACTTCAAGACCAGCGATTTTACCAGCGTCTTTTGTTGCTTGACGTTGAGCGTCGTTGAAGTAAGCTGGAACTGTGATAACTGCTTTAGTTACTTTTTCACCAAGGTAATCTTCAGCGTAGCCTTTCAAATATTGAAGAATCATTGCTGAGATTTCTTGTGGAGTGTATTCTTTTCCGTTAGCAGAAACTTTTTCAGAAGTTCCCATTTTAGATTTGATAGAGATGACTGTATCTGGGTTTGTGACTGCTTGGCGTTTTGCAGCATCCCCAACGATGATTTCTCCGTTTTTGAATGAGACTACAGATGGAGTTGTGCGGTTTCCTTCTGGGTTTGCGATGATTTTTGATTCAGTTCCTTCAAGAACTGCAACTGCTGAGTTTGTTGTACCTAAGTCAATACCGATAATTTTAGACATGTGTTTTTCTCCTTAAATTTTATATTCTACTTTTCTTTTAGATACTCTTCTTAAGTGGCGGCGCCGTCAGAGCTTGACTTCGTCAATCTCTTTGACTAAACTTTGAGCCTAGGGTCTCAAAGTTTGCGCAGATAGCGCCACGGCGAAGAGTATCATCTTTGGTTCGCTTCGCTCACTATTGCAAAGTTGAACAACTTTTTATCTTTCTTCATAGTTTATTGTCGTTTCGGACAAGTTTTGTCAAGTTTTCTAAACTAGTTATAGACCACCACCATTGCTGGGCGTAGGATGCGGTCATGGAGTTTGTAGCCTTTTTGGAAGACTTGGGCGATGGTATCTGCTGGGTGTTCATCGTCTGCTGGGAGAGTTTGGATGG